>JBDTCP010000033.1:0-21904 GCA_039923555.1 Nitrobacter sp. | reverse complement strand
CGGGCAGGTCGGCGCCCGCCATGACTTTGGTCAGGATATCGCGCTTGGCTTCGCCGCTGACAAGAAACAGCATCTCGCGCGAGGAAGCCAGCGCCGGAAGGGTCAAGGTGACACGGGGGACGAAGGGTTCGACGTGTGCATGATCGACGCCGACGACCCATCGTCCGGTTTCGGTCAGCGCAGCATCTCCCGGAAACAGCGAGGCGGTGTGACCGTCCGGTCCGAGCCCCATCAGGACGAGATCGAATAGCGGTCTGGCCGCATTGAGATCGCGCGTGCCGTAAAAGGCTTGGAGTTCACGCTCGTAAAGCCGGGCCGCGGTATCCGGATCGACTGCGTCGGTCGGAATAGGATGGATATTGTCCTGCGGGGCACAGCGGTCGAGGAAAATGGCTTTGGCCGTCGCCATGTTGTTGCGTTGATCGTCTGCGCTCACGAAACGCTCGTCCCCGATGAACCAATGAACGCGGTCCCAGGCAATGCGCGAACGATAGTCCGAACTTCCCAGCAACGCATAAAGCGCTTTCGGGCCGGAGCCGCCGGTCAGGCATATCGCCGGCCGCATCTGATTCTCGGCGATCCGGGCGATCAGACGCGCCGCGGCCTCAGTGGCGACGGCTTGCGCATCCGGCAGTACCTGAAACCTGCGACCTGCTTCGGCCGGTGTCATGTCAGCTTGCGCCAACGGCGGCCATCGCGCGCCAGCAACTCGTTGGCGTCGGCGGGCCCCTCGCTGCCTGCTTGGTAGCCGACAAGCCCGTCGGCGCCGGCTGTCTTCCAGGCATCGAGGAACGGCTGCACGGCCTTCCAGCCGGCTTCCACACCGTCGGCACGCTGAAACAGGATGTTATCACCGATCATGCAGTCGTAGATCAGCGTTTCGTAGCCCGTGCTCGGCGCGGCATTGAAGTAGTCCTTGTAGCGAAATTTCATCTCGACGCCGTCGATCGAGATGGTGGGGCCGGGCACCTTGGTGTTGAATTGCAGCGTAATGCCTTCGGTCGGTTCGATGCTAATGACGAGGTAGTTTTGCGAGAGCCGGTCCACCGGTGTGTCGCGAAACATCGCGAACGGCGCCTGCTTGAACTTGATCGCGACCTCGGTGCGCTTGAGGCCGAGCCCCTTGCCGGTCCGAAGGTAGAATGGAACGCCGGCCCATCGCCAGTTGTCGATCGTCAGCTTGAGCGCTGCATAGGTCTCAGTCGTGCTGTCGGGCTTCACGTCGGGCGTCTTGCGATAATCGCCGATCGCTTCGTCGCCGACCTTGCCAGCGCGGTATTGCCCGCGCACCGAATTCTTCAAGGCTTCCTCGGGACTCTGGGTCTGGATTGCGGCAAGAACCTCCGCCTTTTCCGAGCGCACCGCACGGGCATCGAACCGTGCGGGTGGCTCCATCGTCACCAGCGACAACAACTGGAACAGATGGTTTGGCACCATGTCCCGCAGCGCTCCGGTCGCGTCGTAAAAACTTCCGCGATGGCCGACCGCCAGCTTTTCGTCGACGGTGATCTGGATATGGTCGATGTGATTCCGATTCCAGATCGGCTCGAACATCCCATTGGCGAAGCGAAGGACGAGAATGTTCTGGACGGTTTCCTTGCCGAGATAGTGATCGATCCGGTAGATCTGATGCTCGTCGGCGATCTTGAGCAGCTTGCTATTAAGCGACTTGGCCGACGCGAGATCAGTTCCGAACGGCTTTTCTACCACCAGTCGGCGCCAGGCGCCGTGCTGTTCGCGGAGCAGACCGACGCGGCCGAGTTGTTCGGTGATCGGCGCAAAGGCATTCGGCGGCACGGCAAGATAAAACAGGCGATTGCCGCACGTCCCCTTGTCTGTCTCGAGCTTTTCAAAAGCCTTGCTCAACGTATCGAATGAGGCCGGGTCGGACGAATCGCCTTCGAGACACGTCAGGCAACGAAGCAGCTTCTGGGCAATTTCCTTTTTGACGGGTCTGGTGGCGTGCTTGTTCAATCCTTCCATCAGGCTTTGCCGGAGGTCGTCTTCCGACATCTCCTTGCGGACGATGCCGACGATGCAGAATTGCTCGGGCAGCAGGTCGGATTCGGCAAGATTGTAGAGTGCGGGAATGACAAGGCGATGGGTGAGATCGCCAGTAACGCCAAAGATGACGAAGCAGCAGGGCTCCGGCTTGTGCGGCTTGTTGCTTGCGTCCGCCATCAGCTTGCGGTCCTTTTCTTTGCGCCCGCCGTGCCTTTAGCGGCGGATGAATTGGCTTCCCCGGGCTCCTTGTGACCACCGAATCCCTCGCGCATCGCGGACAGGATTTTTTCCGCGAACGTATGTTGCCGGCGCGAGCGGAATCGCGCGAACAGCGCCGCCGTCAGCACTTCAGCCGGGACGGCTTCATCAATCGCGGCATTGATGGTCCAGCGGCCTTCGCCCGAATCCGCGACAAACCCCGAATAGGCTTCGAGTGTCTCGCTGCGGGCCAGCGCGGAGGCCGTGAGATCGAGCAGCCAGGAGGGAATGACGCTGCCGCGCCGCCAGACCTCGGCGATGTCGGCGAGGTCGAGCTCGAAACGATGATCTACCGGCAATGCATCGATATTCGCGTTCTTGAGAATATCGAAGCCTTCGGCATAGGCTTGCATCAGGCCGTATTCGATGCCGTTATGCACCATCTTGACGAAGTGCCCGGCACCGACGGGCCCGGCGTGGAGATATCCCTGTTCGACGCGCGGATCGCGGCCGTCCCGGCTCGGCGTTCTCGGAATGTCGCCGCGCCCGGGCGCCATCGCCGCGAAAATCGGATTGAGCCGATCGACAGTGACCTTGTCGCCGCCGATCATCATGCAATAGCCGCGTTCGAGGCCCCAGACGCCGCCGCTGGTCCCGACATCGACATAATGGATGCCTTTTTCGCGCAGCGCTTTGGCTCGCCGGATATCGTCCTGCCAGAAGGTATTGCCGCCATCGATGACGACGTCATCGCGGTCAAGCAGCTTCGCAATCGTATCGATGGTGGATTCCGTTATCTGACCGGCAGGTAGCATGATCCAGATGGCGCGGGGTTTTTCGAGCTTCCGAACGAAGTCTTCAAGATCGCTCGCGCCTGTTGCTCCATCTCTGGCAACCGTGGCAACCGCCTTGTTGTCCTTGTCGTAAACGATGGCCTGATGACCTCCATTTTTTATCAGACGGCGGACGATATTCGCGCCCATTCGCCCCAAGCCGATCATGCCTATCTGCATTAATCCAATCCTCCATCCAGGCGCCGGCGAGCGGTATGGATATTCCACGCGCTGTCTGGGGGTTCATGATGCTTGTGTTTCAGGGTGTGGCGCAACACCGCCTCGGGAAATTTTCAGGAAGATTCAGACACCGTTGGGGGACGGCGATCGTCGAATGAGTGACGACGCGACAAGGTACCGGGCATACGCGCCAGGGGAACATTCGTTCCCGGCACGCTATCGCGTTTGCGTGAGCGGGCCGGGTCGACGGCCATCGGCGCATGGAGCCGATGGGTATGGCCCGGATCAATTCAGAGCGCGGGTGATCGCGTCGACCAGCCCGCTGACACCGGACTTCAGATCGCCCTTTAGATGCACGTGCAAGGCCCGTCGTCCGCGCCCGGTGAGCACATCGAAATCGCCCCGCGCCTGCGCGGCCTTGATGACACCGAAACTCGTTTTCTGGCCAGGGATTTTCAGATCCCTGGCGTCATCTTCGGTGATCTGAAGGAAGACACCGCTGTCGGGGCCGCCTTTGTAGGCCTGCCCGGTTGAATGCAGGAAGCGCGGGCCGAACTCGGCGCAGGTGGCGACCTTTTTCCGGTCGCGAATGGCGATCCGTGCCTGTTGAAGACTGTCGATATGCGCGTCGTCGCGCTCGATATAGGCGAGCAGCGCGACGTAGTCTCCGGCTTCGGTACGCGAGAGGTGCGCCTTGAGCCACGACGAGAGATCGCCATCCGCACCCGCCTTGCGCAAGGCATCGGCGTTGGCCGCATCTGTATAGATGTCGGCTTCCGCCGTCGACACAACCGGCTCTTCGTCCGGAAGCTTGCCGGTCTTTTCGAACGCGGCTGTCAGCTCACGGGTCTTGGTCTTGGCGGCTTCAACGTCGGGCTGATTGAACGGATTGATACCGAGAATCGCGCCGGCGACAGCGGTCGCCATCTCGAGGCGGAAAAATTCCTGCCCGATCTGATCGGTCGAATTCATGACGATCCGAACAACCGGATGTCCGGCATTCTCGAGCGCGCGCAGTTTTTCATCGTGAGCGGTATCGTCTTCGCCCGCGGTACGGATATCGATGAAAAAACGATCGCTGCCATAAATACTGGCGTCGCCGAGCGGCTCGCCTTCGATCGGTATCAGACCCTTGCCTTCCTTGCCGGTGGATTCCGCGATGAGCTGCTCAGCCCATGCTCCGAAATCTGCGATTTTCCTCGACGACAAAATCGTGACCTTGTCGCGGCCTTCAAGTCCGGCGAGACCCATGGCGAGACCGAGCTGGACGCCGGGGTTGTCATGCGGCGGAACGTCAGCGCCGCAGGATCGTACCATGGCGAGAGTGTTCTCGAGCAGTCCTGCCACATCGATCCCCGCCGTCGCCGCCGGAACAAGACCGAACGGAGATAGCACCGAGTAGCGGCCGCCGATCGCCGGATCGCCGTGGAAGGTACGCGCATAGCCGAGCTTCGCCGCTTCCTTGTCCAGCGAAGACCCGGGATCGGTGACCGCGATGAAGCGATAGCCGGCCTTGTCGGCGCCGATGGTCTTCGCGATGCGCGCATGAAAATAGTCCTTCAGCGCATTCGGTTCGGTGGTGCTGCCGGACTTGCTGGACACGATGAATACCGTCCGGGCGATGTCGATCGCAGCTTCCAGCGCGCGAATCTGAGCGGGATCGGTGGAGTCCAGCACATGCAGTTTCGGAAAACCCGCCGCCTTCGCAAACGATTTCCCCAAAACCTCGGGGCCGAGGCTCGATCCGCCCATGCCGAGAACCACCGCATCGCTGAATGTCTGTCCCTTGACCCGCCGCGCGTAGTCCTCGTAGTCGGCCGCCCGATCGAATTCTGCGGCGGGACTTGTGAGCCAGCCCAGCCATTTGTTTTCGTCGGCACCGGTCCAGACCGATGTATCGTGCTGCCACAGCTTGCGGATCGTGCCGGCGGCCCGCCATTCGTCCGCCTTTGCCGCGACGGATTTCGCCATGGCGGAATCGAGCGACAATGTCTGTTGAGCGATGGCAGAACCAAGGATTTTCACGCGCTTGTGAGCGACGGCGCCGAGCAGCTTGTCGGCCGCATCGTCAAACAACTGAACGCCTTCCTCCACAAGATGCCCGGTGATTGCATCAAGCGAAATTCCCGATCCTGCGAGCGCGGCGAGCGTTTGCCGTGCTTCATCGACGTTTTCCTCGAGGCTGTCGCGCAGTTGGCCGTGATCGCGGAAGGCGTCGAGAGTTGCCGGGGGCACGGTGTTGACCGTATCCCTGCCGATCAGTTCCTCCACATAGAGAACGTCGCTGTAGTCCTTGTTCTTGGTGCCGGTTGAAGCCCACAGCAGCCGCTGCGGCTTGGCGCCCTTCGCCGCCAATTCCTTCCAGTCGTCGCCGGAAAACAGTCGCTTGTAATCCTGATAGGCGAGCTTGGCATTGGCAATCGCGATCTTGCCCTTGAGAGCTGCAAGACGCGCTTTCTCCGCGGGGTCGTTGGCCTGCGCGATTTTCTCGTCGAGCTGTTTATCGACCGCGGTATCGATGCGGCTGACGAAGAAGCTGGCGACGCTCGCGACGTGAGACGGATCGCCGCCATTTCGCACATACTTCTGAAGGCCCGACAAAAAGGCCTCGGCAACCTCGATATAGACCTTCTGCGAGAACAGCAGCGTGATGTTGACGCTGATGCCCTCGGCGATCAAATGCCGGATCGCGGGAAGTCCCTCCGGCGTCGCCGGCACCTTGATCATCAGGTTTTTGCGATCGACGGATTTCCAGAGTCGTTCGGCCTCGGCGATCGTCGCTTTGGTGTCGTTGGCGAGATATGGCGAGACCTCGAGGCTGACGAAGCCGTCCGCACCATGGAGCTGATCGTAGACCGGCCGCAGCACATCGGCGGCATGCTGGATGTCCTCGACCGCGAGCTGCTCGTAGAGATTGGCGACTGATCGATCGCCGTTTTTCAGGACCTTGGCGATGGCGCTGTCATATTCGTCGGAACTCCCGATGGCCTTTTCAAAGATCGAGGGATTGGAGGTGACCCCGCGCACCCCGTCGCTTTCGACGAGATGTTTCAAATCGCCCTTGGCGATGAAGCCGCGTGCAAGGAAATCGAGCCAGACGGCCTGACCGTGATTCTGGAGTTCTTTGACAGGATTCATGATGTTCTTCTGTGTTCAGACGCCGTAACGTTTTCGAGGATCGGTCTGGCCCGTCGGCAAGGTTGTCAACAAGACCGCGAAAAGATGGCTTCATCAAGGGCGGGGGTGCCACCACAATAACGTCTTTGGCGGGATATTGATCCCGCCCGGTGACCGCCGGATTGGCTTGAGGATTTATGGCTCAGATCGCGACCTTCGAGGCGAGGTTTTCGATAGCAAGCATGATTGCGTCCTTGATGCCGGGATCGTAGAGCGAATGGCCGGCGCCTTCGACGATACGTGAGTCGGCATCGCGCCACGCCGCGGCGAGGGCGTGCGAGGTCGATGGCGGGCACAGAAAATCATGGCGGCCCTGCACGATGAGGCCTGGAATGCCGTGAAGCTTTCCGGCATTGGCAAGAAGCTGGTCCGGCTGCATGAAGCAGTTGTTCTGGAAGTAGTGCGCTTCCATGAACGGGGTGGAGGGTAGGGATCGAAGGCTGTTGTCGATCGCTTCGCGATTGAGTCGCGTGCGATTGGGCGCTTGCTCCGACAAAATGCGCTCGGTCTCGTACCAGGCGCGCGCCGCCGGGCCATGAACGCCTGCGTCGGGATCGAGAATACGGCGCCAGTAGGCGTCGAGCGGTTGCGCCTTTTCTTCTTCCGATAGCACGCTGAGAAAATCCTCATGGAGTTCCGGATAGATGCGGGGCAGGGTGCTGAGGAAAGCCGTCTCGAGCTCGGCACGGGTCCCAAGGAACGTCGCGCGCAGCACGATGCCGCTGACGCGAAGCGGATGCGCCTGTGCATAGGCCAGCGCCAGCGTCGCGCCCCAGGAGCCGCCGACAATCATCCAGCGCGAGAAGCCAAGCGTGTTGCGGATGGTCTCCATGTCCGCGATCAGATGCGGCAGCGTATTGGCGTCGCGCCCGCCTTTCGGACGGCTGCGTCCCGCGCCGCGCTGGTCGAACAACACGGCGTGAAAACGCTCGGGATCGAACAGGCGCCGATGATCCGGCTGGCAGCCGCTGCCGGGACCGCCATGCAGATAGACCGCGGGAATGCCGCCGACGCGGCCGACGGTCTCGACGTAAATCTCATGCCCGTCGCCAACGGCGAGGTGCCGTGTCGTCAGGGGCGCGAAAGGATCGGTGCGCGTTACAGGCGATGTCCCGGCGTCGGCGTCATGGGCCATATTCGCCGCCCGTCTCGGACGTGCCGCCGGCGAAGTTGCGATAGATGAGGCGGTCGCTGCCGCCGCTTGCCTCGGCTTCCGCGGTTCTGAAAATCTGCTCGTGCATCGGCGACAGAGTGCAGGCCGGGTCGGTGTTGCCGGCATCGCCGGTCAGTGCGAAAGCCTGACAGCGGCAGCCGCCGAAATCCACTTCCTTGAACTCGCAGCTTCGGCATGGTTCGGGCATCCATCCGGTGCCGCGATAGCGGTTGAAGGCTTCGGAGTTCTGCCAGATCCAGGCGATGGAATGGCTCGAGCGCACCGACAGGAAGTCGAGACCGGTGATGGTTTCGGCGGCGTGGCAGGGCAGGATTTTGCCCGACGGCGAGATGTTAAAGAACTGGCGGCCCCAACCGCCCATGCATTTCTTCGGGCGCAGCGCGTAATAATCCGGCGCCACGTAGTCGATGGTCATGATGCCTTTCAGCCGCGCCTGCGCTTCCTCGACAATGCGGCTGGTGTCCTCGATCTGCGCGAGCGTCGGCATCAGCGCGGCCCGGTTCTTCAACGCCCAGCCGTAATACTGCACGTTGGCGACTTCGAGCCGGTCCGCATCGAGATCGACCGCCATCTGGATGATATCGGAGAGCTGATGCAGGTTCTGCCGGTGCATCACGGCGTTGACAGTCAGCGGCAGATCGAACTCGCGGGTCCAGCGCGCAGCCTCGCGTTTCTTGTGGTGGGCATCCTTCAGGCCAGCGATGCGGTCGGCGGCGACGGGCTCATTGCCCTGAAAACTGATCTGCACATGACAAAGGCCGGCGTCGGTCAGCGCCTTCAGTTTATCGCGGGTCAACAACACCGCGGAGGTGATGAGATTGGTATAGAGGCCGGCGTCGCTTGCGTGCCGCACAAGCTCGACCAGATCCTTGCGCGCGGTCGGCTCGCCGCCTGAAAAATGAATCTGCAACACGCCGATCTCAGCGAGCTCGGTCAGCACCTTTTTCCATTCGGCCGTGGTCAGTTCGCTGCCGCCGCGCTCCAGTTCGACCGGGTTGGAGCAGTACGGGCATTGCAGCGGGCAGCGATGCGTCAGCTCGGCCAGTACGGCGAGGGGAATGCCGAAAGTCTCCGCGGCGGACTCCTGAGATTCGAGTATCGACAGTCCGTCGGCGGAATCATCAGGCAAAGGCGCGGCATCGGTGAGTATCGGACTCATACGCTGGTCTCCCGCGCTTCGACCAGAAAGCCCTTGTCTGCGAGGTTCTGCAACATTGCGATCACGTCGGCGCTGATCGCCGCGCGATCCGCGACATATTTCGCCGCCAGCAGATCGACCACGTCATCGACGCGCCGCGTGCCGTCGCAAAGCTGAAGCACTTCGACCGCGATCTCGTCCGGCGCCAGCACGCGTTCCGGCACCAGAATGACCCAGCGCTGGCGCGTATCGTCGAAGCGCAGTTTTGCATGCCGCGGCAGAATCGGGCGGCTGGCTTCGGTGACACTGATGTTGCGCGGTCGCGCTGGCATAAGGTTTGCTTCGAGTTTGCCTCAACTGGCCTCGGGGACGAAGGCGCCCGGCGGAATGTGGCCGTTGACGTAGGCATGATACAGCGCGTCAAGCTGAACCCAAAGCACATTGGTCTTGAAGATCAGCGCATTGCAGACGGCCTCGCGCTGTTCCGGGGTGGTGGCGTGCTCCTTGACGTAGGTCAGCGCAAAGCCGGCGTCGCGCGGCGCTTGTTTCAGGCGCGTGCTGAAATAGCGCATGATCTCGGGGTTGACGAAGTCGTAGTGCTTCAGCATTCCCGAAATCCGCTCTTCGTGCAGGCTCGGCGCGAACAGTTCGGTCAGCGAGGAGGCGATGGCTTCGAGCGGCGTCCTGTCACGGACGAAATGGACATAGGCTTCGACCGCGAAGCGCGTCGCCGGAAGAATACCCTCGGTTGATTCCACGTAAGCCGTGTCGAGCCCGAGACCTTCCGTCAGCTTGAGCCAGCGTTCGATGCCGCCTTCAGTGCTGGCATCGCCGTCGTGGTCCTCGATGCGATTCCGCCATTCGAGACGCGTGGCACGATCGCGAAACCGGGAGATGATTACCGCGTCCTTGATCGGGATCGTGCTCTGGTAATAGTAGCGATTCAGCGCCCATGCCTGCACCTGACCTTTGTTGAGCTTGCCGCCGTGCAGCAGATGGTGGAACGGATGAAGGCTGTGATAGCGTGTCGCGCCGATATGGCGCAGGCGCGCTTCCAGTTCTTTCGCGCTCTGAAGCGCAGGTCGTTTTTCACCCGGAGAGATTGACGTCACCCTCACAGGATCACCTCGGTCCCGTCGGCCGGAATCTGCCAGCCGGCTTCTTCGATAGCCTTTCGCTCTGCCGAATCGGGAAGCAGGGCCTGGTTTGAATTGTTGATGTGCAGAAAAATCTTCCGCGCGATGCCGAGGCCGGCGAGCGCGGCGATTGCGCCTCTGTCTCCCGACATCGACATGTGCCCCATGCGCTGGCCGGTCTTGCTGCCGAGGCCGGCTGCGATCAGCTCGTCGTCGCGCCAGACCGTGCCGTCGAAGAACACCAGCGACGCGCCCGCGATTCGTTGGCCGAGGTCCGGCGTCACGCGCGCACAAGCGGCCAAAAAGTAAAAATACTTTCCGCTCGCTTTGTCGCCGATGCGCAGTCCGAGCGTATCGCCTTCGGCATCGCCGCCTTCGGACGTTCCCTCAAGATACCACGCTCCCTTGCCCGCCACCGCAAAAGGCAGGACCTCAATGCTGCTGGCCGAGCCGTCTGGCAATTTCAGTTCGAAGGTCTCGTCGATCCCGATCGCTTCGCGTTTCACGGTGTTGTCGCTCAGCACATTAAAGATGCTGTTGCTTTTCAGGACGCTGAGCACCCTGGAATGCGCGTAGATGGTGAAGGGCGATCCTTCACGCATCGACAACAGCCCGGCGACGGCATCGACTTCGCCGTTGGTCAGGATCACGCCGGCAATCGGACTGTGACGCCGGCGGCCCGGCTTTGGATGCAATCGCGGCGTTGCGGTCAATTGCTGGCGAAGATCGGGCGATGCGTTGATCAGGAACCAATGCTTATCATCGGCGCTAATCGCGATCGAGGCTTGGGTGCTTTGCAATGGCGGATGTTCCCGCGCTGAATTGCACACCGGGCATCCACAGTTCCATTGCGGAACGCCGCCACCCGCCGCGGCTCCCAAAACGACAATGCGGAGCAACGCTTACTTGCGCGCCGCGCAGGAATACATGTTGATTTCCATGCCGACCGATACTTCGGCAATCTTCGGCGCTTTCCATGCCATTCCAGAACTCCTCAAGATGGGCCGACGTTCATCCGGAGATAAAGTACTGCGGTTCGAAAAGTTCGCCAGTGAAATATTCCAGGCTCAAGGGCACATTGCGATGCGAATGGGATGCTCCGCATGCAGCTCTAATGCATAAGCCTATCAATAGCTTAGGGATGTCGAGCCCAATTGCGGCGAGATAAAGCGTGCAGCGGCGGAGGGCTTGCCGTCCGATAAAGAACTTGTGAGAACGGCCGGCTCAAAGATTTCACGCTCAGCCGTTAAGGTTCGTTCTATGCCTCGATATTTTTTCAACACCCGTATCGGTAGCGAACTGATCCTCGATCCGGAGGGGGAGGTGCTGCGCGATCCCGACCAGGCCTGGCAGGCCGCACGCACGACGATCCGGGAAATTCTCAAGACGGACGGCGAACAGCGCAGCATTCTCAATGCTGTTCTGGAAGTCACCGACGATGCCGGTGAGATCGTCCTCGAATTTCCGTTTACCGAAGCCATCCTCGATCCGGTCAAACGCTCCTCGACGCGGCACTGATTGCTCAGAAAGATTGATCCCGTCGTCGTCCGATCGAGAGGTTGTCATGTCTGGTGTCTTTGATTTCTCCGCGAATACGCTGGCCGGCGAGCCCTGCGCCCTGAAGCTGTTCGAGGGACAGGTCCTTCTGATCGTGAATACCGCAAGTGCCTGCGGTTTCACGCCGCAATACAAGGATCTCGAGGAGCTCCACCGCGCCATGAAGCCGCGCGGATTTTCCGTGCTTGGCTTTCCCTGCAATCAATTCGGCAAGCAGGAGCCGGGATCGCCTGTGGAAATCCAGCAATTCTGCGAGAGCAAATACGATGTGACGTTTCCGATGTTCGCTAAGATCGACGTCAACGGCGATAATGCTCACCCGCTTTACAAACACCTGAAGAGCGAGAAGCCCGGATTGCTCGGCGCCTCGATCAAATGGAATTTCACGAAGTTTCTGGTTGATCGGCGGGGCAACGTCGTTGCCCGTCATGCGCCGACGACAAAACCGAAAGCCATGACCAAGGAAATCGAGGCCCTGCTATGACCGATGAGAATGAAATGACAAGCGAGCAGTTGCCCGACCGTTTGTCGACGGACCCGCGCAGCCCCTACTACAACGCCGAAATCCTTGCACGTGATATCGGCATCCGCTTCAAAGGAGTCGAGAAGAACAACGTTGAGGAGTATTGCGTCAGCGAGGGTTGGGTTCGCGTCGCTGCCGGCGCGGCCAAGGACCGCCATGGCAATCCGGTGACCATCAAGGTCAGCGGTACGGTCGAGCCGTACTTCCGGATCAGGGATTAAGCCTTATGTTTGTTCTTGCGCGTTTCGAAGTGTGCGGCGGTGGATGAGGCAACAACGACAGCCTGAGATCCAGCCGCCGCTGTCCTCCGGTTATTCCCGAAAGTTCAACCATGCCCTTCACGATCCCGCCGTCGGTCTTGCCGGTCCTCATGCTGTTCTGTTCGAATGTTTTCATGACCTTCGCCTGGTACGGGCATCTGAAATACAAGGAGAGCCCGCTTCCTCTGGTCATTGTGATCAGTTGGGGTATCGCGTTCTTCGAATACTGGTTCGCGGTGCCGGCCAACCGCTGGGGCAGCGCGGTTTATTCTGCGGCCCAGCTCAAGACCATTCAGGAAGTGATTACGCTCATTGTCTTCGCCGGCTTCTCCGTGCTGTATCTGAAACAGCCGCTGGGCTGGAATCACGGCCTGGGCTTTGCGTTCGTCGCACTCGGCGCGTTCTTCATTTTCCATAAGTGGTCGTGAGGCGCACTTAAACGGAAGCAAGTTGCGGTCATTGCGAGGCGTTCTATATCAACTGAATCCGCTGCAATTCCTTAATTTTTGCTTCATCGTCAAATCCGCGCACCCGTTGCTCGCAGCGCCAGGCGTCGCCATCGCGCGTGATCGAGAACAGGTTGTAAGCCGCGGCCGGATAATGCCGGTGCACCACCGCGGACGCCGACGGCACGCCGACGGCGGGAATGCGGCCATGCGGTCCCTCGAACCACGTGGTGGAATGGACATGATCGTGCCCGTGCAGGATCAGATCGACGCGATGCTGCTTCACGAGCGCCAGCAGCGCATCGGCGTCGGTCAGCCGCTTGTATTGCGATTTTGAAGACAGCGGATGGTGGATCAGCAGCACGCGAAAGTTCGGATCGTCCGCGAGCTGTGAGAAACCACGGTCCAGCGCATCGAGCTGATTGGGTCCCAGCCAACCGGTGGCCATGAACGGAGCGGTCGGCACCGACGACGACACGCCGATCAGCGTCAGCGGTCCTCTGCGGCGCAGAAACGGAAATACAAGCGGCGCTTCTGCGCTGGCGCCGTCGCCGCGCATATATTCTTCCCATTCGGACATCTGTTGTTTCGTCGGGCGAACATAGGCATCGTGATTGCCCGGCACGACGGTGACGTCGTGCGGCGGTCCGACACCGGCAAGCCACATTCGCGCCTGCGTGAATTCATCTGGAAGCGCGAGATTGATGAGATCGCCGGTGATCGCGATGTGGTCGGGCGCCTGCGCCCTGACATCGGCAACCAGAGCGTCCAGCACATCGCGCTGATGGATGGCGTACCTGCTACTTTTCCAGTTCAGATAGCCGAGCGCGCGCTTGCCCGCGAGCTGACGCAGCCGCGGCGCCGGCAGCGGTGCCAGATGCGGGTCGGAGAGATGTGCAAGCGTGAATGCGGCCATCAGGCGTTGCCAATCAGGATTCCGGCGAGAAACACCAGCGCGCCGCCGACCGCGATCTGGAACGTCGCCTGCAACCATGGCGTATCCATGAAGCGGTGGCGCACCCAAGAGATGACGCCGAGTTCGACGATCACGACGGCGACCGCCAGCACGGTGGCCACATAAAAATCCGGAATCAGATAGGGCAGAGTGTGGCCGAGACCGCCGACCGCCGTCATCAGCCCGCACACGCCGCCGCGGATCCAGGGCGAGCCGCGGCCGCTCAGTGAGCCGTCGTCGGACAGCGCTTCGGCAAATCCCATGGAGATGCCGGCGCCGACGGAAGCTGCGAGGCCTACCAGAAACGTTTCGAACGGTTTGTGAGTCGCGAACGCAGCGGCGAACAGCGGCGCCAGCGTCGAGACCGAGCCGTCCATCAGCCCCACAAGACCCGGCTGTACATACTGCAAGATGAACGCGCGTCGCTCGCTGTCGGCTTCGCCGGCTTTGACGTTCTCCGTCAGATGTTTCGCGGTGAGCTGCTCGGCCAGCAAATCGTGCTTGTCTTCCTCCTCGGCAAGGCCAATCAGCAATTCGCGGATCGATGCATCGCGCGTGGTTTCGGCGGCCTTGCGGTAGAACCGTGCCGCCTCCTTCTCCATGCCGAGGACGTATTTGCGGACCTCGTCGAGGCCAAGCGGCCGCGTCAGCCACAGCGGCTTGCGCTTGATGAAACCCTTGACGTCGTGACGGCGGATCAGCGGCAGGTAGTCGCCGAATTTTTCGCGGTAGAGATCGAACAGTCTGCCGCGATGGCGAACCTCTTCCTCCGCCATGCCGGAGAGGACGGCGGCGGAGGCCGGAAACGGGTCGGTCAGCCCTTCGCTGAATCCGTGGTAGATGCGACTGTCCTCTTCCTCGCTCGAGATGGCGAGCGCCAGAATCTCGCGTTCCGTCAAATCCGCAAATTGCTTCACTGCTGCCTCGTGCCCCGGAATGTTTTCAGGTTTTGGCAAGAGGACCGTTATGATGCAAGGATCATGCGAGAACGAATTGCGAAATCGCTGTTGGTGGGGGCTCGCGTATCATGAATTTTCAGCGTTTGCGCCGCGGTTTGGAGCCTGCGCTGCGCCGGTTGCTTCACCTGTACTGGCGGTTCGCCCGCGGCATGACGCTGGGCGTGCGGGGCGTGGTGCTTGACGGCGACAATCGCGTGTTTCTGGTCAAGCACAGTTATGTGGCGGGCTGGCATCTGCCCGGAGGCGGTGTCGAGGTCGGCCAGACATTCCGGGCAGCCCTGCAGCGGGAATTGATGGAGGAGGGACGAATCGAGATATCAGGCGAGCCGGTGTTGCACGGCATTTTCCTCAACAGCCATGTCTCGCCACGCGATCACGTCGCGATCTACGTCGCCAGGGATTTTCGGCAGGGTCGCAAGCCGGAGCCCAATCGCGAGATCATCGATTGCGGCTTCTTCGTCGCCGACGCCCTGCCACCGGAGACCACGGCCGGCACGCGCCTCCGGATTGCAGAAGTTCTCGATCATGCGCCGCCGATACTCACCTGGCGCCGCTGACCGGATCGATCACCATGTTGGATATTGGCGGCGGGCAATGGACCACGCCAGCGGCAAATGCTATCCCGCCTCTCTCATGTCCGATCTGTCCCTTACCGTCCTGACCGAGACCGCCAATGACGCGCAGGCCATCGAGCGTCTGCACGAACGCACCTTCGGTCCCGGCCGTTTCGTGCTGAGTGCATATCGGCTGCGCGAGCACGTCGATCATCTGCTCGAGCTGTCGTTTACCGCCCGCATCGGCACGCTGCTGGTCGGCTCCGTCAGGCAATTGGCGGTCTGCATCGGCGACACGCCAGCGCTGCTGCTCGGTCCGCTGACGGTCGAGCCGCCGTTCCGGGGCCGCGGCATCGGCCGCGCACTGCTCGATCGCGCGCTCGGCGATACCAAGGCGAAGGGACATCGTCTGGTGATCCTGGTCGGCGACGAGTCCTATTACAGCCGCGTCGGCTTCAAGACGATTCCGAAAGGGCAGGTCGACATGCCGGGGCCGGTCGATCGGGCGCGGCTGTTGGTGTGCGAACTGATGCCCGGCGCGTTCGACGGTGTTGCCGGCATGGTCCGGCCCGACTGGAGCATGGCGCGGAAGGCGTAAACCTCTCCCTCGTCATTCCGGGACGCGCGAAGCGCGAACCCGGAATCCATAACCCCGGCATTAGCTTTCAATACAGAAGCCGATTCCATATCGGCTCAGTGTCACGGCTGGTACAGGGCGTATGGATTCCGGGCCCACGCAAGGCGCGTCCCGGAATGACGTTGTGTTAGAGCTTCTGCGAAATGCCAAAATAGAAGCCGCGGCGCGGGCCGTATTGCGGGGCGAACACGCCGATCCCTGATCCGTCCCTGATCTGGTAGACGGTGTCAAACAGGTTGACGACATCGAAACGCAGCGTCGTCGGCTTCGCCGCATTCACAATGTTGAAGTCGTGCGACACGCCGAGATTGACCTGAGTGTAGGACGGAACGTGGCTGCCGTTCGGCGTGCCGTCGACGCCGTCGGCGCGCAAACCGCTGCCGAAGATGACCGACCCGCTGTATCGCGTGCCGCGCCAGAGGTACGAGGCGCCTGCCGACGCCGTCCAGAGCTGGGCGTGGTCGGTAAAGACGTAATGGCCGGCGATGTAGGCGAGGTCGGCTGCGTCGAACAGGTACTGGTTCGAGACCACGTTGCGCGCGATCTGCTTGCCCCAGGCGATGTTGCCGTAGGCGCGGAAGTTGCCGTTGGTATAGGTGCTCTTGAACTCGACGCCGGCGTTTTCCGCCCGCTCGTAGTTGAAGGCCGTCAGTACATAGGCCGCGCCGAACTGGCCGTCGTCCAGCAAATCCCGGGCCTTCTTGTAGTAGGCGTCGAGCCCGACTTCGAGGCCGGGAATTGCGTAAATCTTCTGGACCACGCCGACGTCGAAGACATGCGACCGCTCCGGCAGCACCGGATCATTGGTCGTGACTGAGGGCTGCTGCGTCGTGTTCTGCACCAGCGCGAGATTGACCGGCGCCGCCAGCACCTGCGGCGGCGGCGTGAAGTTGCGCGCATAGCCGGCATGGAAGGTAGTTCCTTCAAAGGGTTTCCAGGTCAGGCTGACGCGCGGGCTCAACTGATTGGCGCTGATGTACTGCTCCATCTGATCGAAGCGCAGACCGGCGTTCAGCGTCCATTGGCGGTTGATCTTCCATTCGTCCTGCAGATAGGTGCCGAACAGCAAACCGGTCTTGGTACTCGAGTCCAGCACGGCGAATGGTGCATCGAACGGGCTGCCGCCCGCATCGAGCGGCAGCACGGTGGACGTGTTATTGACCAGCGAGTTTTCCGCACTTGCGGAAAAACCGAAGCGGAGGGTGTGGGCATAGCCGATGCGCCAGGCGGTGTCCTCCTGGATGCCGTTGACGACACTGCGACGATAGATGTCGGACGCGACGCCGTTGAAGACGAGATCGCCGATAGGATCGGGCGTGAAGTGCAACGTGCTGTAACGGTTGAACCAGGAAATCTGGTAGTCGATATCGTCGACCGACTTCTGATACGCCAGCACGTTGAACTGGTTGAATTCGTGCTGTCGCTGGTCGAGCTGTGACGAGTCGAAATTGGAGACGCCGAACGCGGTAAACGCCGGGATTTGTCCGGGATTGTTGGGGATTTGATAGCTGCCATTTGATACGCCGCTGATGAGGGTGAGGCGGCTGGTGGGATCGAGCACCGTTGAAAGATAGAGAAACCCTTTTTCCTGATCGGTATGATCGTGAATGGCGTTGCGGGCCGATGTCGGATTTTCAAGTCCGAGATCGCTGCCGAAGTAACGGCCGGACACGAAATACTGCGTCTGTCCGGCGGTGCCGCCGTATTCGAAACTCGGCGTAATTGTCCCATGGCTTCCGCCGTAGACACTGACGCTGCCGCTGTTGTTGAATGCGTCGTTCCGGGTCTGGATGTCGATCACACCCGCGGTGCGCAGCCCGTATTGCGCCGGCAGTGCGCCCGTGATCAGCGACATGTTGCCGACCAGCGCCGTATCGAAGATCTGGCCGAAGCCGCCGACGCCGTCGGGCAGCGCAATGCCGTTGATGCGGTATTGCAGGTTGCCGTGTTCGTTGCGGACGTGAAACTCGCCGCTGGCGGCGGAGTCCTGCGTGACCCCGGGAGCTTGCAACAACACCTTGTCCAGCGTCGCGTTGGTGCCCTGCGGCAACGAGATAATGGCCTGCTGGCTGAGCGTGTAGGATGTCGCGCCCGTTGGCGCGACAATGTTACCGCGCGCCATGTCGAGGCTGGAATTCTTCGCCGCCAGCGCCTCCGCCTCGGTCGGCGGTGGTGCTTGCGGCTCCTGACGATGCTGGTGAGTGACGACGCGCGTCTTGGGACGGCGCGGCTTTTGCGGATGGCGCGGCGCCGTCACCTGAATTTCCGGCAGCCGCGTGGAGCCGCCGGTCGGGGGGGCGTTCTGCGACATGGCGGCAGTCCCGAGACCGCACCAGAGCAACGAGGCCGACGACGACGCGAGAAGGGCACGTTTGATCGAGAAGGGCATTATTCCGGTCCTGACAACGCCGCGTTTTTCCTCATTTGGAAGGCGGCTTCCCGTCGATGTGCGACAGGTTGAGTTCGACATCGGGTCCGCTGGATCGCCCGCGCATGCAGGCTGATCCGTGGATCATCAAGCAGTCGGTGTCAGGAGGCGGGAGGCGCGCGGGGCTGGAATACGACCCGCATGGATTCGAGGTAATTGAATTCGGCGTCGGTGGTCAGATAGAGGAAATGATATGCCTCGGGCAGCAGCAGCACCGGAGGTTCGGTGAACAGCACCGTCCCCGCCAGCGCCATGACCGTGCAGATCGCGCAGTGATCGCTGTCCTGATCGTGGCCCGGCGCAGGCTTGGCCGGATTGGTGGCCAACGGTTTGGCGGAATCCCTGACGGCTGCGTCTTGTGCAGACGGATTTTTGCCGGCGAGAGTGTGAACTGCCGCCCCGACATCGCTTGCCTGCACGAGCGCGGGTGCCGCGAGCGCCGCAGCGCCGTGATGATGGCCGAACGACAGCACAAACTGGATCGCAAGCGCGAGCAGCGCGAGCCGCGATCCATGTTTGATGTTCGAGCGGAACCACTTCATCGCCAGGCATGCCCCGCATCGCAGAGGTCGGGTATTCCCGGCAACTCGCGATGTAATAATATAACATCGCAGGGATCGGTCACCGCTGTCAACGGGGATGTGTCAGCGCCCCTCGCGCAGCCATGTTGCGGCAATGGCGCCGAGCAGCAGCAACAGGCCGATCACCCCCGCGAACACCGGCAGCACGCCGACGCCACGGACCACGCTGGCGTCGCGCATCCGCACGCCCATCCAGCCGTCGCCGCGAAACACGCTCGAGGCGTGAACAGGAACGATGCGCGGAACGTCGACGCCTGAGCCGTCAGCAATCCGCCGGGCATCGCCTCCGCTGGCCTGCACAAGAGGCTTGATCTCGTCGACGGTCGAGGTCACCTCGGAGAATTCCTTTGGATTGACCGGACCAACATTGACCAGCGCTTTCAGCGTGCCGTCGGTCGCCTGCCACAATCCGAGTTCGTCGGCCGTCAATGCCGCCTTCCACAGGCCGGGCTCGCCGGCGCTCAGGGTCATCTCGCGGGTCTTGCCCGACGGCGATGTCACGACGACCGGTGAGACGCTGTCGGCCATGGTCTGGCGCTGCACGACGAGATCCTTGCCGCTGACCTGAAGACGCAATGCTTCTTCGTCGAGTTCGGGTTGCTTCATCAACCAGTGCGACGTTCGTCGCAGCAGATCGAGATGCGGACCGCCGCCTTCATAACCGCGCGCCCACAGCCAGATGTGATCCGACAACAACAGCGCCACACGACCTTCGCCATAGCGCGACAGCAACAGCAGCGGCTTGCCGTCGGCGCCGGTCATGACCGGCGGCACCGACGTGTTGCGGGTGTCGACCTCGCGGAAAAACCGGCTCCAGTGTGGTGGGTCGCTCGCGGACCCTTCGAGGCCGCGCGTGACCGGATGACGTTTGCCCGCATCACTCAGGCGCGCGTGGAACGGTTTGTCGGTGACGCCGACGGGCTCGGCGGGCAGCACGGTATCCAGCGGCGTCCGCCAGATGCTGGTGCTCGAGGCGTAATCAGGGCCGGCCGAGACCAGCATCGCGCCGCCCGCGCGCACGTAACGCGCGATGTTGTCGAAATAGGCGATCGGCAGCACACCTTGGCGCGCGTAGCGGTCGAAGATGATCAACTGGAATTCGTTGATCTTCTGCTGGAACAGTTCGCGGGTCGGAAATGCGATCAGCGACAGTTCGTTGATCGGCGTGCCGTCCTGCTTCTCGGGCGGACGCAGGATCGTGAAATGAACGAGATCGACGCTGGGGTCCGACTTCAGCAGGTTGCGCCATGTGCGTTCGCCCGAATGCGGCTCGCCCGATACCAGCAGCACGCGCAGCTTGTCGCGGACGCCGTCGATCGGTACCACGGCGCGATTGTTGACCGGCGTCAGTTCGTTCTCCAGAGGCGAGGCCTCGATCTCGACGATGTTCTGCCCCGCGTGCTTGATGGCGACGTCCACATTGACGGTCTGCCCGCTCAGAACGGTGCGCTCGCTGATGACCTCGCCGTCGCGGCGCACAGCCACTTTCGCGCGCTCGCCGCTGACGCCCTGGTCGTCGAGCCGATAGGTGATGGTCTGGGTCTGGCCGACGATGCCGAAACGCGGCGCTGCGATGATCGCGATACGGCGGTCGCGTTCGTCCTTGTGGCCGGTGATCAGGGCGTGCACCGGAGCCTTGAATCCGAGGGCGGCGACGTTGTCCGGAATATCGTGAACGCGTCCGTCGGTGATCAGGAACGCGCCTGCAACGCGGTCGGTCGGCACGTCGGACAGCGTGGAGGCAAGCGCCGAGAACAGCTTCGTGCCGTCGGTCTCGCCGTCCGCCTGACCCGCATCGACGACGCGGACTTCAAGTCCCTTGATCTGTTTGAGGCGGTCGACCAGCGCGTCGCGGGCCTTGGCGGTCTGGTCGGTCCGGTCGCCGAAATTCTGGCTCGGGCTCTTGTCGACGATGACGGCAGCCACCGAGGACAGCGGGTCGCGCTCCTCGCGGGTGAACGATGGATTGGCGAGTGCGAGCAGGATCAGTGCCAGCGCCGCCACGCGCACCGCCGCGCCCCGTGCGCGGCCGATCACGAGCAGCACGGCGATTACGGCGATCGCAGCAAGCGCGCTCCACAGCACAACCATGGGAACGAGCGGCGTGAAGGCGATGCCGTAGGTCATGGCATGCCTTTCGCCGAACGTGCCCGATCCGTCATCCTGAGGTGCGCGCATTCTTCCTGCGCGCCTCGAAGGATGCACGGCCGATCAGAGTTCTCCACGATCCTTCGAGGCTCGCCGCCGAAACGCGGCTCGCACCTCAGGATGACGCTGTGCAAGTTTCGACGCATCATTGCCCCAGCCGTTCGATTAGCGCCGGAGCGTGGACCTGATCGGCCTTGTAGTTGCCGGTCAGTGTGTACATCACGATGTTGACCCCGGCGCGGAACGCGAATTCGCGCTGACGCGGTTCGCCCGGGGAAAGCGGCAGCATCGGCTGGCCGTCGGGCCGCATCGCCCATGCACCCGCAAGATCGTTCGAGGTGATGATGATCGGCGAGACGCCGTCGCCGCCACGCGCCGGCCGCGATGCCGCTTCGTCATTCTCGTCGCGCGGCAACGCCTCGACCCAGGTCTGGCCGGTGGTGAAGCGGCCCGGAAAATCGCGTAGCAGATAGAACGTCTTGGTCAGCACATGCTCGCGCGGCACCGGTTCAAGCTCGGGGACATCGAGCGATGACAGGATATTGCGCAGTTCCTGCATCCCCGGCGTCCGGGATTCGCCGCCCGGTCCCGGCGGCGTATCGATCGCGTCGCGGGTGTCGAATAGCACAGTGCCGCCTTGTTTCATGTAGGCATCGATCTTGTTGAGCGCGCTTTGCGGCGGCTTCGGCACGCCGGGCACGACCGGCCAGTAGATCAGCGGGAAGAAGGCCAGTTCATCACGCGCCGGGTCGATGCCGACCGGCTCGCCGGCTTCCAGCGCCGTGCGCTGCGCGAGGAATAGCGTCAACCCGCTCAGTCCCGCCTTGACGATGTTGTCGACGTCGGCGTTGCCGGTCACGACATAGGCAAGCCGCGTCTGCGACGTGGTCTTCATCGCGAACTCGTCGCTCGCGCTGTCGGCGCGCGAGGTTGAGGGCGCCATCGCGATCATCGGCAACGCAAGCGCAAAAGCCAGCGCGGCGTGGGCGGTCCGGCGCCGCAGCAGCGCGGCGAGG
>JBDTCP010000032.1:0-5425 GCA_039923555.1 Nitrobacter sp. | reverse complement strand
ATCATCGTTCTGTCCAGGAAATCTGGAAACGCATGGAGGCGAATGGCGACATCTATTTGTCGAGCTACGCCGGCTGGTACTCGGTCCGCGATGAAGCCTATTACGCGGAGGACGAGACCGCCGTCGGCGAGGACAAGGTGCGCAGGGGACCTCAGGGCACGCCTGTCGAATGGGTTGAGGAGAAGAGCTACTTCTTCAGGCTATCGGCCTATAAAGACAAGCTGCTGGCGCTGTACGAAAACCAACCCGATTTCATCGGCCCGGATTCACGCCGCAACGAGGTCATGAGCTTTGTGAAGGGCGGACTGAAGGATCTGTCGATATCGCGCACCACCTTCGACTGGGGCGTCAAGGTGCCCAATGCCCCTGAGCACGTGATGTATGTCTGGGTCGATGCGCTGACCAACTACATCACCGGCGTCGGATTCCCGGACGAGAGTGACAAGAACTGGCATTATTGGCCGGCCGACCTTCATATTATCGGCAAGGACATCATCCGCTTTCATGCGGTCTACTGGCCGGCATTCCTGATGTCGGCGGGCATCCCCTTGCAGAAGCGGGTCTATGCGCACGGCTTCCTGTTCAATCGCGGTGAAAAAATGTCGAAGTCGCTCGGCAACGTCGTCGATCCTTTCAACCTCGCCACCCAATACGGCGTTGATCAGGTACGTTACTTCTTCCTGCGCGAGGTGCCGTTCGGGCAGGACGGCAGCTACAATCACGAGGCTATCATGGCGCGCATCAACGCGGACCTCGCCAACGACTTCGGCAATCTCGCTCAGCGCTCGTTGTCAATGATCGCCAAGCAACACGATGGCGTGCTGCCGGAGCCAGGTGACTTCAGTGAAAACGACCAAGCGATCCTTACACAGGCCGACGGCATGATCGCGATTGCGCGCGAGGCAATGAACACGCAGCAGATTCATCAGGCGTTGAACGCGATCTGGGCGGTCGTCGCCGAGGCCAACCGCTATTTCGCGGGCGAAGCGCCGTGGGCGCTGGCCAAAACCGACCCGGCGCGGCAGAAAACTGTGCTGTATGTCACCGCTGAAGTGGTGCGTCAGATCGCGATCCTGGCGCAGCCCGCGATGCCTGCGGCTTGCGCAAAGATGCTCGACCTTCTCGGTATTCCCGCTGGCGAGCGGACTTTTGCGAGGCTCGGCGGCCACGTCCGTATCAAGCCGGGCACGATGCTGCCGGCGCCGGTACCGGTGTTTCCTCGTTATATCGAACCATCAGCGGCCTGAGCGGTTGATCGCCGATGCTTGTCGATAGTCACTGTCATCTCGACTTCCCCGATTTCGCCGACGATCTCGACGGGATTATTTTGCGCGCAGACGCTGCCGGCATCGGACGCATCGTGACGATCTCGACGCGCGTACGCCGGATCGACGCCTTGCTCGCGATTACGGCGCGCTTTCCAAAAGTCTACTGTTCGGTCGGCACCCATCCGCATCAGGCCGACGAGGAGGACGGCATTTCAGCCGACGAGTTGATCTCACTGACGCAAAATTCCAAGGTCGTAGCGTTAGGGGAGGCGGGACTGGATTATTTCTACGAGCACGGCTCACGGGACGCGCAGGCACGGGGATTCCGCACCCACATCGCCGCCGCGCGCGCGACCGGTTTGCCGCTGGTGATCCATACTCGCGACGCAGACGAGGACTGCGGCCGTATCCTCGACGAGGAAATGGCGAAGGGAGCGTTTCGCGCGGTACTGCATTGCTACACCGGCGGACGTGAGCTTGCGATGAGGGCGGTCGCGCTTGGATTGTATATCGGGTTTACCAGCATCCTGACTTTCAAGAAATCCGATGTATTGCGCGCGCTCGCCGCTGAACTTCCCGCTGACCGGATTCTTGTCGAAACCGACGCGCCGTATCTCGCGCCCGGCAAATTTCGCGGCAAGCGCAATGAGCCGTCCTATGTCGTGGAGACTGCGAAGGTGCTGGCCGATGCACGCGGCGTTTCCTTCGAAGAAATATCACGGCAGACCACCGAGAACTTCTTCCGGCTGTTCAGCAAGGTGCCGCGCATGGATGCTGTCGTATGACGGTGACGCTGACCATCCTTGGCTGCGGATCGTCCGCCGGCGTTCCGCGTCCGGCACTGGGCTGGGGCGCCTGCGATCCGAAAAATCCCAAAAACCGCCGCCGCCGCTGTTCGCTGATGGTCGAGCGCACCTCGGAGCAGGGGACGACGCGTGTCGTGATTGATACCTCCCCCGACCTGCGCGAGCAGTTGATCGATGCCAGTGTCGATCACATCGACGCGGTGTTTCTTACGCACGAACACGCCGACCAGACCCACGGGATTGATGACCTGCGCTCCGTCGTACTGCATCAGCGCCGCCGGATTCCGGTGTATCTAAATCAGTCGACGTCCAAGGATATCCTGTCGCGGTTTTCATATTGCTTCGTGTCGCCCGAGGGCAGCGGCTATCCGCCGATCCTGGACAGCTGTTCCATCGAAGCGGGCGAAAGCCAAGTCATCGACGGCAAGGGCGGCTCGCTCACACTGTCGGCCTTTCTCGTGCAGCACGGCAACATCCCGTCGCTTGGCTATCGGATCGGCAACGTCGCCTATACGCCCGACCTGCATGATATCCCGCATGAAAGCTGGCGGGCTCTGGAAAACCTCGATCTGTGGATCGTCGACGCTCTGCGCTACGCGCAACATCCCAGCCATTTCAGTCTCGCAGACGCGTTGTCATGGATCGACCGCTTCAAGCCGAAGCGTGCCGTCATCACCAACATGCACTCCGATCTGGATTACGAGGCGTTGCGCCACGAGTTGCCGGGAAATGTCGTGCCCGCTCATGACGGGATGCGGCTTGAGATTGACGGTCCCCGCCGTGCCTCAGCGCTCGAATAGCAATGCGGGCTTTCAGGATACGGCTCAAGCCGAGATCGCCTTTGCTGAATTGACCTGTTCGCGCAGCAGGAACTTCTGGATCTTGCCAGTCGATGTCTTCGGAATCGTCCCGAACACCACGGCTTTCGGCGTCTTGAATCCCGGCATGTGTTCGCGGCAATAGGCGATGATCTCCGCCTCGGTCGCGCGCGCACTGTCCTTCAGTTCGACGAAGGCGCAGGGCACCTCGCCCCATTTGGCATCGGGTTTGGCGACCACGGCGGCGAACAGCACGGCCGGGTGCTTGTAAAGAATGTCCTCGACCTCGACCGAGGAGATGTTCTCGCCGCCGGAAATGATGATGTCCTTGGAGCGATCCTTGATGATGACATAGCCGTGCTTATCGAGCACGCCGAGATCGCCGGTATGGAACCAGCCGCCGGCGAAGGCTGCCTTGGTCGCAGTCTCGTTCTTGAGGTATCCCTTCATCACGATGTTGCCGCGGAACATGACCTCGCCGATGGTCTCGCCATCGCGCGGCATCTCCCGCATTGTTTCAGGGTCAAGGACGGTGACGGCTTCCTGGAGCGGATAGGACGCGCCCTGCCGCCGCTTGAGTTGCGCGCGCTGGTCGGCGGGGAGGGCGTCCCAGCCGGGTTGTTCAGCGCAGACCGCGGCGGGGCCGTAGGTCTCCGTCAGCCCGTAAACATGGGTCAGCTTGATACCGATGCTTTCGGCGCCCTCGAGCACGGCGACCGGTGGCCCCGCGCCGGCGATCAGCCCGATGACGGGGTGGGCGACATTGCCCTTGGGGGCGCCGGGCGCGTTAATGAGGGTATTATAGACGATCGGCGCGACGCACATGTGGGTGACGCCGTGCTTTGGTATCAGTTCGAAAATCTTCGCGGGATCGACCTTGCGCAGGCAGACGTTCACGCCCGCCGTTGCGGCAGTGCTCCACGGAAAGCACCAGCCATTGCAGTGGAACATCGGCAGCGTCCAGAGATAAACCGGATGCTGACCGAGATTGCCGGCGAGGATGTTGCTGACCGCATTGAGGTAGGCGCCGCGATGATGAGTGACGACCCCCTTGGGGTTGCCCGTGGTGCCGGAGGTGTAGCTGAGCGCGATCGCGTCCCATTCGTCCAGCGGCGGCACGGCGACGAAGGCCGCATCGCCCAAAGCAACCGCCGCCTCGTATTCGATCTCGCCGATCCGCTTGCCGCCAGCAAAGGCTGCATCGTCGACATCGATCACGAAGGGTTTGGGGCCGCTCATCAGCGCCAGCGCCTCGGCGATGACACCCGAGAATTCCGGGTCGACCAGAATGATCTTGGCGCCGCCGTGATCCAGCATGAAGGCGAGAGAGGCCGCCTCGAGGCGGATATTGAGCGGGTTGAGAACGGCGCCGGTCATCGGCACCGCGAAATGGACCTCATTCATCGCGGGAATGTTCGGCAGCATCGCCGCGACGGTGTCGCCGCGCCCGATACTGCGGCTCGCCAAGAACGACGCGAAGCGCCGACAGCGATCGTAGGTCTCACCCCAGGTGAAGGTGCGCCCTTCGTAGACCGCACTCGGCAGGTCGGGATAGACCGCCGCGCTTCGTTCAAGAAAACTCAGTGGCGACAGCGGTACGAAGTTGGCGGGGTTTTTGTCCAGACCAATATTGTATTGATTTTCGAGCATATCCCTCACCCTTCAATATCTTACGAAGGACTCTTGGTCTTCATTCCATCTACATAAGAAAATAGGGATCTAAGGCTGGCTAACCTATTGTTATTTCAGAAATCCAATCGAAATCCATGGAAACGCCGCGACGATGATCAACCCGATCAGCAGCGCCAGCATGTAACTCCAGATTGGCCTGATCCCTTTGGCCGGATCAACGCGACCAATGGCGCAGGCCGCATAATAGCCGACACCGAAGGGCGGCGCGAACAAGCCCATGCCCATGGCGAGAATGATGATCATCGCATAGTGGACCTCGTGAACCCCGACGGTCTTGGCAATGGGAAATAACAGCGGACCAAACAGCACGACAGCCGGGATACCTTCAAGCACGCTTCCGAGAATGGTGAAGGCCACGATGGAGACGGCGATGAACGTCGCGCCGCCGCCCGGCAGGCCGGTCATCGCGGCCGCCAGCGTCCGGGAGAAGCCGGACTGCGTCAGCCCCCAGGCCATCCCGGTCGCGGTCCCGATGATCAGCAGGATTGCACCGGACAGAGAGGCGGTTTCAATCAGCATCGGCAAGAGTCGTCGCCAGTCGAACTGCCGGTAGAGCAGCAGGCCCACCAGGATGGCATAGACGATGCCGATGGTGGAAACCTCCGTTGCCGTGGCAACTCCCTCGACGACAGCGGCCCGGATCACGAACGGCAACGCCAGCGCGGGCAGGGCAACGACGAACGTCCGGGCAATCTCGCCGATCCTGGCTTTCCTGACGTGGCTGAGGTCCTCGCGGCGATACCGCCACCACACCAGCGCCGACAATGTGATCGCCAGCACGAAGCCGGGCAGCAGGCCGCCTGTGAACAGCGCCGCGATCGATACGCCGGTCACCGAGCCG
>JBDTCP010000031.1:0-6844 GCA_039923555.1 Nitrobacter sp. | reverse complement strand
ATGTCGGATTGCCGTCGGCCCGTTCGTCCTTGGATCATATCGCGCCGGAACCGACGGCTTTGCCGACAGATCCGCGCCCCGTTCATCAACTGGAGTTCACCATGCAGAAGATTACCCCGTTCCTGTGGTTTGACGGTCAGGCAGAGGAGGCCATGAAATTCTACACGTCGATCTTCAAAAATTCGAAGGCGGCGAACGGCCCGAATGCGACCTTTGAGCTTGATGGCGTCGAGTTCATTGCCTTCGATGGCGGGCCGCATTTCAAGTTCAACGAGGCAATCTCGCTTTATGTAGACTGCAAGTCGCAGGAGGAGGTCGATTACTTCTGGGACAAGCTCGGTGCCGGCGGCGCGCACAGTCAGTGCGGCTGGCTGAAGGACAAATTCGGCGTATCGTGGCAGGTCGTGCCGGATGCGCTGCCGCGGCTGCTGAAAGATCCAGATCGCGCCAAGGCCAACCGCGCCACAGGCCATGATGAAAATGAAAAAGATCGTCATTGCCGATATCGAGGCGGCGGCGAAAGGCTGATGGGAAACGTCATTCCGGGGCGCGCCGGCGACGAACGCTTTGCGTTCGCGCCGATAGCGCGAACCCGGAATCCATGCCCACTGCCGGAAATAGGGATTCCGGATATGCGCCAAGGGGCGCATTCCGGATAAGGTTCGCGACAACTTTTCAGCGGAGCTTTCCGGCGATTTGCCTCCGTGCCGGTCCCGAAAAAATCATGGCCATCCTGTCGGCTCCGGGCATACTCGTTCGTCTTGAAGGAAGAAGGAGCCACTCCTTATGCTCTACGCCATTCTTTGCTACCACAATGAAGACGTCGTCGGCTCCTGGAGCAAGGAGCAGGACGCCGCCGTCATGCAGAAACTTGCGATCGTGCAGGACAAGCTGAAGAAGCAGGGCCGGCTCGGTCCGGTGGCGCGGCTGCTGCCGACCACGGCGGCGACCACGCTGCGCAAGGAAGATCCGCCGCTGATTGTCGATGGCCCGTTCGCCGAAACCAAGGAGCAGTTGCTGGGGTTTTATCTGATCGACTGCAAGAACCTCGACGAGGCGCTGGAAGCAGCGCAGGAACTCGGCGACGCCAATCCCGGCGGCTCCTATGAAATCCGTCCCGTCGGCGTGTTCGATGCCGGAGGTGCCGTGGCATGACCGATGTCGCCTGGATCGATGCGGCCCTCACTGCGGCGCGTCCCCAGGCGCTCGGCGCGCTGTTGCGCTACTTCCGCGATCTCGACACCGCCGAGGAGGCCTATCAGAACGCGTGCCTGCGCGCGCTGAAGAACTGGCCGGACAACGGCCCGCCGCGCGATGCGGCGGCGTGGCTGATCATGGTCGGCCGCAACGCGGCGCTCGACGAGGTGCGTCGGCGCAGTAAACAGAAGCAATTGCCCGACGAGGACGCGATCTCCGATCTCGGCGATGCCGAGAGCGAAATCGCCGAGCGGCTCGACGGCTCGCACTACCGCGACGATATTTTGCGTTTGCTGTTCATCTGCTGCCATCCTGATTTGCCGGCGACACAGCAGATCGCGCTGGCGCTGCGGATCGTGTCGGGCCTCACCGTGAAGCAGATCGCGCGCGCGTTTCTGGTCAGCGAAGCCGCGATGGAGCAGCGCATCACCCGCGCCAAGGCGGCGGTGGCGAAGGCCGGCGTTCCCTTCGAGACGCCCGGCGCGGTTGAGCGCAGCGGGCGGCTCGGCGTGGTCGCCGCCATGGTCTACCTCATCTTCAATGAGGGCTATTCGGCAAGTGGCGACACCTCGGAGATTCGCGGGCCGCTGTGCGAAGAGGCGATCCGGCTCGCGCGGCTGCTGCTGCGCCTGTTTCGGAGCGAGTCGGAAATCATGGGCTTGACCGCGCTGCTGTTGCTGCAACATGCGCGCGCCGCGTCGCGGTTCGATTCAGACGGCGCGGTGATCCTGCTTGACGATCAGGACCGCAGCCTCTGGAACCGGAAGATGATCGCGGAAGGCGCGGCGCTGATCGACAAGGCGATGCGTCATCGTCGCGCCGGCCCCTATCAGGTGCAGGCGGCGATCGCGGCGCTGCATGCGAGTGCGCTGAAGCCGGAGGATACCGACTGGCGCCAGATCGACCTTCTGTACGCGACACTCGAGCAGTTGCAGCCGTCGCCGGTGGTGACGCTCAACCGCAGCGTGGCCGTCTCCAAGGTGGAGGGGCCGGAGGCGGCGTTGGTGCTGATCGCGCCGCTGGAGCAACGGCTCTCCAACTATTTCCATTTCTTTGGCGTCAAGGGCGCCTTCCTGATGCAACTCGGCCGCAATGACGAGGCGAGGGTCGCGTTCGACCGCGCCATCGCGCTCGCCAACACCACAGCGGAGGCGGCGCATATCCGCATGCATCTCGACCGGCTGATGAAGGACAGCGCGCCGCGCGCGCGGGCGACGACGTGAGCATGATGGCAACGTTTGTCATGAACACGGAGCGTATGGAGACTGATTTTCAACCGGCCGATCTGCGCAAGGCCACCGAAGGCTGGGCTAGCTGTTTTTCTCGCAACGGAAGGAGACCACGATGAAGATCAATCCCTATGTCCACTTCAACGGCAACTGCGAAGAGGCGTTCGCCTATTACGGCAAGGTGCTCGGCGCCAAGACGAACGCGCTCATGAAGGTCAAGGGGTCGCCCGCGGAAGAGCACATGCCTCCGGACTGGAAGGACAAGGTGCTCCATGGCGAAGTGACCATCGACGGTCATTCGCTGATGGCAACAGACGCGCCGCCGCCGCACTATCTCAAGCCGCAGGGATTTTCGGTAACGCTGCACGTCGACGACGTTGCCGACGGCGAACGCAAGTTCAAGGCGCTGGCGGACGGCGGCAGCGTGGGCATGGCATACTCACCCACCTTCTTTGCCAAGGGGTTCGGCATGTGCGTCGACAAGTTCGGTATTCCCTGGCAGGTGATCTGCCCGATGGAGATGTAGTCTTCCTGGATTTGCGGTCGGCCTTGAGGCGACCACACCGACGTGATGTGACGCGCATCGCGCGCCACGTCACGTAAAATCGAAAAAAATCGAAATGACATCGAACTATCTGAAGAATGCCGTCGTGCTCGGCCTGTTGTCCGCCGTCGGGCCGTTCGCGATCGACATGTATCTGCCGGCGCTGCCGTCGATCGCAGCCGATCTCGGGGCCTCGACCGCGGCGACGCAGATGACGCTGACCGCATTCTTCCTTGCCATCGGCCTGTGTCAGCTCGCCTACGGCCCGGTGTCGGACATGGTCGGCCGCAAGCCGCCGCTGTATGTCGGACTTGTGCTGTTTTCCGCCGGTTCGATCGGCTGCGCGCTGTCGCCGGATGTCGGCTGGTTGGTGGCGTTCCGTTTCGTGCAGGGGCTCGGCGCGTCGGCCATGATGGTGATTCCACGCGCGATCATCCGCGACCTGCATACCGGCGTCGAGGCCACGCGGCTGATGTCGCTGGTGATGCTGGTGTTCAGCGTTTCGCCAATTCTCGCGCCGCTCACCGGAAGCGCGCTAATCGTGCCGTTCGGCTGGCGTGCGGTGTTCGTGGCCGTGACGGTCGCCGCGGTGCTCGCGCTGCTGCTGCTCGCCGCGCTGTTTCCCGAAACCCGTCCGGCGCAGGATCGCATCAAGATCAGCCTCGGTGGCGTGCTGGCCGGCTTCGGACAGTTGTTTCGCGACTGGAATTTTCTCGGCCTGACCTTGATCGGCGGCCTCGGCATGGCAAGCTTCTTCAGCTTTCTGGCGAGTTCGTCATTCGTCTACATCGACCATTACGGTTTGACGCCGACGCAATACAGCATCGCCTTCGCGGTCAACGCGATCGGCTTCATCGGTGCGTCGCAGTTCGCGGCCGCGCTTGGCGCACGCTTCGGCATCCCGCGCGTCGTGCTGGGCGCGGTGACGTTGCACGCGGTGTTCGCCGTCGTGCTGCTGGTTTTGACCCTGCTTGGTGTCGACAGCCTCGCGGTCCTGATTGCGCTGCTGTTCCTGTCGTTCGCGTTTCTCGGCCTTGTGATCCCGTCCAGCATGATTCTGGCGCTGGAGAACCATGGGCCGATCGCCGGCATCGCGTCGGCGCTCGGCGGCACGCTGCAGATGGTCGCCGGCGGCATCATGATCGCGGTGGTCAGCCTGGTCTTCAACGGCACGTCCGGGCCGATGGTGGCGGCCATTGCGCTGTGCGCCTGCGCGGCGCTTGCGACGAGCCTGCTCACTTTGCGTGAATCGCAGCCCGCGCCGCAAATGGCGGAATAGCCACTCCTACCGGCAGCGCGGATAGATTCGGGCGAGGTCGCGTCCGCGCAACAGCAGCAGGTGCGAGGTGAGGCCGCCGCGCCGCCGGATCCAGTCGCGCACCGGCGCGGGATAAGCTTCCAGCACGGCAGCGGAGGCTTCCGGCTCGGCGAAGAAGCGTCCGCGCCGGTCCACCGAGCGCGCGCCGTGAAACCCGAGCACCGCCCGCTGTGTCACGCAGATGCGGTCATTGGGAACCGCTGACAGCACCAGCGTGCAGGCCGACAGGCATGGGCCGTCGATGACAACGCGCTCGCCGTTTTGGCGGATACCTTCAAACAGATCGAGGAACGGCCCAATTTGTCCGCCGGGGCTGGAGAGGATGCGAATTTCGGCATGTGCGGGCGGCCCTACGAGTGCCCATAGCAGCAACCCGGACCAAGCGCCTTTTACGAGAGTCGTTCGCATGCGGACTCCTCGATGCCAGATGCGGACTTGGAGCGTAACGAGTTGGTATCGATGCGCTTCAATTCGTCACGGTCGGACTTGTTCCGGCAATCTGCGTCGTCAACCGGTTCGTGCGTCAAGACGCGGATGGCCGGTATAAAGCCAGGCATGACGTTTTGGTCAAACTCGGGCGATTTCACCTGTTTTACCGCCCGCACGCCGTCTCTCTCCAAAATAATTTCGTTGGCGATGTCGGACCGGAAGGACCCGCTCCGTCTTATAGGCGTAGCGAACCTCAAATCCACTCCACTGGTCCGGCGGCACGCCGCAACCGGCCATCGAGGCCGATATCAAAACGGAGAACGACATTGCGTTTTATGGTGATCGTGAAAGCCAGCAAGGACACCGAGGCTGGCGTGATGCCGAGCACCGAGATGCTGACCGCGATGGGTCGGTTCAACGAAGAGATGGTGAAGGCCGGCATCATGCAGGCGGGCGAGGGGTTGCACCCGACCTCGAAAGGCGCGCGCCTCAAATATTCGGGCGCGGCGCCTGTGGTGACAGAGGGCCCATTCCCGGCGACCAGCGATCTCGTCTGCGGCTTCTGGTTGATCGAGGTCGCCTCAAAGGACGAGGCGATCCAATGGATGAAGCGTGCGCCGTTCGACGGCGACGCGGAGATCGAGCTGCGGCAGATCTTTTCGCCGGAGGATTTTGGCGAGGCGCTGACGCCCGAGCTGCGCGAGCAGGAAGAACGCCTGCGCAGGCAGGCGGCTGGCAAGAAGTAACTCCACGTCATTCCGGGACACGCGTCTTTCGCGTGGACCTGGAATCCATACTCCCCGTGGTGTTTATGGATTCCGGGCTCGCTCGCCCAGCGCAAAATTGCGAGCAGCAATTTTGCCGCAAGGCTCGCGCCCACAGATGCACAATTGTGCATCGAGGAATGACAATGGTTTCCCAAACTCAAATCGCGAAGGACAACGACCCATGCGATTCATGATGCTGATGATTCCGAGAGGTTATGAGACGGCGGCGCCGGGGACCGTGCCGGATGCGAAGGCGGTCGCGGCGATGATGAGATACAATCAGGAACTCATGGACGCCGGTGTGCTCATCACGCTCGACGGTCTGCATCCGCCGTCGATGGGCGCGCGGGTTTCGTTCGCCGGCGGCAAGCCGCTGGTGACTGACGGTCCTTTTACCGAAGCCAAGGAAGTGCTCGGTGGTTACTGGATGATCGATGTCGCCTCGCGCGACGAGGCGATCGCGTGGGCGAAACGCTGCCCGGCGTCGGACAATGAAATCATCGAAATCCGGCAGGTGCAGGAAATGACGGATTTCCCCGAGGACGTGCAGCAGGCGGCCGCCGGATTCGAGACGATGCAGGGCAAATCCGGCAAGGGGTAACGGCGAAGCGGCCGCCGCATTGGCCGCCGGAAGCTGCCTTGGGTTTTTCGCGGCCTGATTTGGCCTGAATTTGTCATCTGCCGTGGACCGTAGCGGATGAAACGAGTGACGTTTCGCCAAGTGTCATGTAAAAGCCTTTTACATGAGCTGGCGCAAGGAACCTCGCCGCCCCGAGCGCGGCTATCATCACGGTAATCTGAAGGAGGCGCTGCTGCAGGCGGCGCTCGGCCTGATCGCCGAGAAAGGCGCGGCAGGATTCACCTTCGCCGACGCCGCGCGGTCGGCTGGCGTCAGCCCCGCAGCACCGTACCGGCATTTCCGCGATCGCGATGAGTTGCTGTCCAGCATCGCGCAGCGCGGCTTCGAGCAGTTCGAGGCGCTGCTGACCAAGGCATGGGATGACGGCCGCCCGGATACCGTGAGCGCGTTCGAGCGCGTCGGCCGCGCCTATCTCGCCTTCGCCCGCAACGAGCCTGCGTATTACTCCGCGATGTTCGAATCCGGCGTTCCGGTCGACGTCAATCCGATGCTGTCGGCCGCGAGCGAGCGCGCGTTCGGGATCATTCGCGCTGCCGCAGAACGGCTCGCCGCGCTGACCCCGCCCGGCATCGCGCGACCGCCGGCATTGATGATGGCGCTGCATATCTGGTCGATGTCGCATGGCGTCGCTTCCCTGTTCGGTCGCGGCGATGCGGCGCGTCGCAAGCTGCCGATGTCGGCGGAAGACCTGCTCGAAGCCGGCGTGCTGATTTATCTGCG
>JBDTCP010000030.1:0-17861 GCA_039923555.1 Nitrobacter sp. | reverse complement strand
TCGTCCCCGATTTCTATTATGAGGAATCGCTGAAGAAGCCGCTCGGCATGCACGAAAGCCCTGCGTTTAAAGGCGTCCCCGCGCCCTGATCCATTGCAAGGAGAGCAACAATGAGAAGGCTGCTAATAGCGGTCGTGGTGTTGGCCGCGCCCGTGCTGAATGAAGCGTCCGCCGCCGATAACCTCGATCCGAGTTGCGCGGCGTGCCACGCGCTCGCCAAACCGACGGACACGTCGTTCGATCGCATGCTGACGCGCAAAGGCCCCGACCTTTGGTTTTCAGGAAGCAAATTCAACGCGGAGTGGCTGGTCGCATGGCTGCAGAATCCGAAACCGATCCGTCCTGCCGGCTATCCGTACTTCAAAACGATCAAGGAGGGATCGGATCATGATCTGCCGGATCCTTCCAAGATTACACCGCATCCGAAACTGAACAAGGCTGCCGCCGAAGCCGCGGCCGCCACGCTGATGAGTCTGAAAGCGCCGGATCTTGTGCCTTCCGGCGCATTCAAGGGTGATGCGGCAGGCGCACGCATGGGCGCGCTTGCGTTCAACAAGTTTCGCGGCTGCGTCGCATGTCATCAGGGTGAAGGTGGCAAAGGCGGTTTTTCCGGACCGGAGCTGACCGACGCAGGGACGCGGCTGCAGCCTGATTACATTGCCGCTTACACCGCCGATCCGCAGAGTTTCGATCCGCATGTGTGGATGCCGAAACTTTCCCTGAAGGACAAGGATATCCAGCGATTGACTGCGTACCTGTCGCAACTGGGCCAGGGAGCCAAGCCATGAGATTTTCTTCGACAAGAATTCTGCGGTTCAGAATTCACTCGGTATTCTTCTTTGCCGGATTAGCGTTGCTACTGACTTCGACAGCAGGCCGTTGTGATCAGGCCGTAGAGCAGATCTACGGCGTGTATTGCGTTCAGTGTCATGGCCTCAAGCGCACCGGCACCGGCATCAATCTGCCAGGTCTGGCAACCAAGCCGCGCGATCACACCGACCGCAAGAGCATGGGCGATACGCCCGACGACGAACTGTTCAAGGCGATCAAGGAAGGCGGCCTTGCGGTCAACAAATCCGTGCTGATGCCGAGTTGGGGAGCCACGCTGTCGGAGCAGCAGATCACCGAGCTCGTCAAATATCTGAGGAAGGTCTGCAAGTGCGGGAAGTGAAGGCATGCGCGCCTTTGAAAACAAAACCAGCAAAACGAAATGGAGATGTATGATGAGTCGAGTTCCTCTAAAAACCGCGCTGATGACAAGCTGTCTGGCGACGGTGTTGGGGCTGTGGGGGGCAATCAGTGTGGCGCAAGCCAAGACGGTCAAGGTCGATTTGACGGCCAAGGAAGTCATGGTGCCGATCGACAATAAAGGAAATAAGGTGCTGGCCTGGACATATGATGGCCAAATTCCCGGTCCGGTGGTGCGCGCGACCGAGGGCGACACCATCGAGTTCACACTTACGAACGATCCAAAAAACAAGAAATCGCATTCGATCGATTTTCATGCGGCGCGCGCAGACGTGCTGACAACGTTCGCATCCGTCAAACCTGGCGAGACCAAGAAGTTTACTTTTACCGCCGACAATCCGGGCGCGTTCTTCTATCACTGCGGTTCCGATCCGATGATTCAGCACATCGCGCGTGGGATGATCGGCGCAATCATCATCGATCCAAAAGATCCCAACGCGATGCCGAAGGCGGACCGCGAATATATTCTGGTCGAGCATCAGACCTTCGATAATCCGGAAGACATCAAAGGCATGATGGCGAATAACTGGCAGCATGATGCTTTCAATGGCGTGCCGTTCCAGTACGACCCGGTACATGATGAAAATGCGACGCAAACGCTTGAAGCAAAGCCGGGCGAGCGCGTGCGTATTTATCTGATCAACGCCGGTCCGAACGAATTCTCGGGCTTCCATCCGATTGCCGGCATTTGGGACAAGGTCTATCCATCGGGCAATCCAAAGAATGTGCTGACTGCGATGCAGAACTACACCGTGGCACCGGGCGATGGCGCGACGTTCGATCTCATCTCGCCGGTTGAGGGCGCTAATGCGCTGGTGAACCATTCGATGAGAGCCGCGCTCTCTGGCGCCATCGCTGTCGTCATGTTCAGCAACAAGGCTGATCCGTCCATGGGACATGGCGATAAGATCCTCCCCCGCTGATCGCCAGCGCCCTCAGGACCAACCCCCTGGGGGCCGCCAAATTCGATTAGTTCCTGGCTCTTTGACGCTGCGCGATCTGATCATTCTGCGGCACTGCCGACTGGTTCCTTAAATGCTTGCCTGCCAGCAAGGCCGCGGCCGAACTTGGCGTAAAGCGCGGGCAGCACAAACAACGTCAGCAGCGTCGCGCTGATCAGCCCTCCGATCACGACGGTGGCGATCGGCCTTTGGACCTCAGCGCCCGTTCCGGTCGCCAGCGCCATCGGCAGAAAGCCGAGCGAGGCCACAAGCGCTGTCATCGCGACCGGCCGCAGCCGGGTCAATGCGCCTTCGTAAATTGCAGTGCGTCTCTCACGGCCGTCCGCCATCAATTGCTTGATGAACGTCAACATCACCAAGCCATTCAGCACCGCAATCCCGGACAGGGCGATAAAGCCTACTGCCGCTGAAATTGAAAACGGCATGCCGCGCAACCACAAGGCCAGCACGCCGCCGGTCAGGGCCAACGGCACGGCACTGAATACGAGTAGTCCATCACGCACCGAACCGAGCGCGCCGAACAACAACATCAGGATCAACGCGAAACATGCCGGGACCACGATGGCAAGACGCTGGCGCGCAGCCGTCAGGTTTTCGTACTGACCGCCCCAGGACAGCCAATAGCCCGGTGGCAGCTTGACCTTTGCCGCGATCTGTTGGCGGGCCTCCTCGACAACAGAGGCAATGTCACTATTACGCACGTTGGCGGTTACGACGATGCGGCGCTTGCCATTTTCGCGGCTGACCTGGTTGGGGCCCTCACCCGTTCGGAAGTCCGCAAGTTGTCCCAGAGGCACCGTTAAACCAGCCTGCGGCAACGGAACGGGAAGACTCTTGAGCGCTTCAGGATCGTTGCGGATCACATCCTCGAGCCGCACCACGATCTGAAAATGACGATCGCCTTCCACGACGATGCCGGCCTCGCGGCCCCCGATCGCGATTCCGATCACATCCTGGACAACCGAGAGATTGAGTCCGCGCCGGGCGATTTCCGCTTTGTTGACGGCGATATCCAACACGGGCAAGCCCGCCAATTGTTCGACCTTGACGTCCGTGGCTCCGTTTATCGTCCCTAGGATCGCTGCAATCCGGTTGGCTGTATCCACCAAGGGCCCGAACTCGTCGCCGAACACCTTCACGGCGAGATCCGCTCGGACGCCCGCCAGCAATTCGTTCGACCGCATCTGGATCGGCTGAGTGAATTCGAAATTGTTGCCGGGCAACTCGCGCACAGCGGCTCCAATCTGCGCGACGAGATCGGCTTTGGAAAGGGCGGGATCAGGCCATTCGGCCTGAGGCTTCAGCATGATGTAGGTATCGGAAATATTGGGCGGCATCGGGTCCGAGCTGGTCTCCGCCGTACCGGTCTTTGTGAAGACCACGGCGACCTGCGGCAAACGGCTGACTGCATTCTCGACATCCAACTGCATGCGCTGGGCCTGCGCGAGCGACGTGCTCGGTATTCGCGACGCTGAAAGCAGAACGTTCTTTTCGTCCAGCGTCGGAATGAATTCACCGCCAAGGCGTGAGAACAGCAACAGCGCAACCCCGAACAGGACGGCGGACCCGAGAATCGCAGGCCACGGGCGCGCGATCGTACGCCTCAACAAAGGTGCATAGGCTGATTTCAGATATCGTATGGTGGCGCTATCGCCTTCGGTCACGCGGCTCGTGACGAAAATGGCGATCAGCGCAGGCACGAACGTCAACGACAGGACGAAAGCCGAGAGGAGCGCCAAAATGACGGTCAGCGCCATCGGCTCGAACATTTTGCCTTCGACGCCGCTGAGCGTCAACAATGGGACATAGACGAGAATGATGATTGCCTGGCCGTATACGCTCGGACCGATCATCTCCTGGGCCGAGGCCTGAACCGTCGCCAATCTCTCCGGCATCGTCAGGGCTCGGCGGCTGGCGCTCTGACGTTCGGCCAAATGGCGAAGCGCATTTTCCGTGATGATCACGGCACCATCGACAATCAGGCCGAAGTCGGGCGCACCGAGGCTCATCAGGTTGGCGCTGATCCGACCCTGCAACATGCCGGTCGCGGTGAGCAGAATAGCGAGCGGTATAACCAGGGCTGCGATGAGGGCCGCGCGGAAATTACCGAGCAGCGCGAACAGCACCAGGATCACGAGCAGCGCGCCTTCGCCGAGATTGGTGGCGACCGTTAAAATTGTGGCATCGACCAGTTCGGTCCTGTTGAGGACGGTTCTGGTTTCGATGCCGGTGGGCAACGTGTGGCGTATCTCCTTCAGTTTGCTATCGACCGCCGCCGCGATGGTGCGACTGTTGCCGCCGATCAGCATCAAGGCGGTGCCGATCACGGCCTCGTGGCCATTTTCACTGGCGCTGCCAGTCCTGAGTTCACCGCCGATGGCAACGCTTGCGACATCGCTGATGCGGACCGGTATGCCATTTCGCGTCGTGACGACCACCTCGCTGATGTCGGCGATGTTTTCAAGCCGGCCACTGGTGCGCACCACGACGCCCTCGCCATTGCGTTCGATCGTGTTAGCGCCTCGACTGAGATTGTTGACTTCCAATGCGTGGATGACATCAGCGAACGACAGACCGAGAGCGATCAACCGAGACGGATCGGGCTGCACCTGGTACTGTTTGACGTATCCTCCGATGGAGTCCACTTCCGCCACGCCTCGGACGCCCCTGAGCTGAGGCCGGATGATCCAGTCCTGGACAGTCCTCAGGAACGCGGCCCGCTCGACCTCCGATGTGAGCCGTTGACCGTCCGGGGTGATGTAAGAACCATCGGTTTGCCTTCCCGGCTGCCCGGGCGCGGACGTCGCCGCATCGGACGCATAGTCGACCGCCCACATATAGATTTCGCCAAGGCCCGTGGAGATAGGCCCAAGTCGTGGCGAGACACCCGGCGGAAGACCTGTCCGCAACTCGATCAGGCGTTCCGAGATCTGCTGGCGCGCGAAATAGATATCGGTGCGTTCGGCAAAAATCGCGGTGACCTGGGAAAATCCGTTGCGCGACAGCGAGCGGGTGCTTTCGAGACCGGGGATGCCAGCGAGCGCGGTCTCGATGCGAAGGGTGACCTGCTTTTCGATCTCGGTCGGCGACAATGCCGGGGCGATCGTATTGACCTGCACCTGCTTGTTGGTGATGTCGGGTACGGCGTCGATCGGCAGCCGGTTCAAGGACCAGCCGCCCAATACTGCGGCTGCCAGGCTGACCACGACGACAAGCCAGCGGCGCTGGATCGAAAACGCGAGGATATGACTGATCATGGCGTTCTCTAATCGTCGTGGCCGGCGTCGGCCTTGCCGAGTTCGGCCTTAAGCACAAACGTATTGGCGGTCGCGACGCGTTCACCGGCCACGAGACCCCTCGTCACCTCGATGAGGTTGGCATCCTGCTGGCCAACGTCGATCTTGCGCACTTCGAAGCCACTGTCGGCACGAACAAACACCACGGTGTCACCCTTGACTGTCTGCAGCGCGGTTTTTGCAACGACGATGGCGGCGGGTGCCTCACCCGTCGGGATTTCGGCCGTCACGAACAACCCCGGCCGCCATCTGTGGGAGGCATTGTCAATTGAGGCCACGACGCGGGCCGCGCGTGTCTCTTTGTCGAGCAGTGGACTGACGAACATGATAGTGGCCGAAGAACTCTCGCCGCCACCCGTCAGCGTGATCTTTCGCCCTTCGTGAATGGCTGAGAGAAGCGTTGGCGATACCGATAAATCCGCCCACACCACGCTCAGATCGGCAATGACGAACAGCTCGCTTTCCTGACCTTCACGGCCGACCAGCGATCCCAGTTCAACACGACGCTCGGCGATCCGCCCCTTGATCGGCGCGCGCAATTCCTGGCGGCGCAGCGTCTCGACCGGCTGTTGTGGCAAAGCTTCGATCTCGTCCGCCGTCAGGCTCAGCGCAAACAGTTTCTGCCGAGCGGTTTCGAACTTGACGCGGGCATCTTCATACGTGGTGCGGGCGCGCAGGTAGTCGTTCTCGCTAAGAACCTTGCCTTCGAATAATCGGGTCGAGCGGTTGAACAAGGTTTGCTGTAGTTCGAACACCAAACGTGTCCCGAGATATTCACTCTTGGCATCGGCGACCTCTCGGCTTTCGATGACCGCGACCACTTCGCCTGCTTCGACGGAATCGCCCAGCCGTTTGCGCAGTTCGGCGACAGTTCCCAACAGCCGCACCGCTACGCGGGCGATATGATCACCGCTCGGCACAATCGCACCCGGAACGACAATGTGTTTGCTCAAGACGCCGCCCGCGACCTCCGTCACGGCAAACTTGCCACGCTCGACCTGCCGCTCGGTCAGCTTTACCAAAGCATCGTCATGACTTTCCGAGCCGGCTTGCTTTTCATCATGTGCAGCGGCTGTGAACGCGGCGCCGAGCACGAGCCCGGCAGCCAGCAACCAAATCCTGATCATTTCGACTATCCCGCGACGGGCGTTGAGGCCCTTAACTTCGCCAAATCATTCTTGAATGCGTTGCACGCCGCGGCGTTGTTCAAACGCAACAGCGAAACGACCGCGTGAATGTCAAGCGCGGGGTGGCTTGAAGGGCAGAAGCTCGGACGATGAGGCGCGGAATTGATCTCGCGGGTATGACGGCGCAGCCGAAACGAGGTCGGCCGGCTCCGCCAACACGCTCAATTGTTGCGCCGTGACGTGGGAAAGGCAATGGTGGCAGGGCGGTAGGTGTTCGGGCGCGTCGGGTGCGGAATTCTGGTCCATGCTTACGACCGTTACCGCGCTATTGGTATTGGCAACATCCAGACCGCAGGTCGCGCAGTGAAACAGCGAAATCAGCAGGCCCACAGTGACCAACAGAACAAGGGGCAGCCGGTAAGGCCAGCTCCCAATTTTCGCGTTTGTCGCCATGCTGCAGAAGCGCTTCATCGTGACGTAAGTGAACCGCTTTGATGGGGCAAGTTCAAGACCCTTAGATGGATTTTGCGTTAATACTATAGCAATTTGACCGGCGAGACGGGCCAGACGGCTACGCCGCACTCGCTTTCCGCCATGAGCAGACACCGCATATCAGCTTTCGCTGATGCGATATCCGATGCCGGGCTCCGTCAGGATGATCCGCGGGTCATCAGCCTTGTCTTCGATCTTCTGTCGCAATTGGCCAACATAGACGCGCAAATACTGGGTATCCGAGGTGTGCGCGACCCCCCAGACCGCCGCGAGGATCTGCCGGTGGGTCAGGACCCGGCCGGCATTTTTCGCAAGGAACGACAGAAGCTCGAATTCCTTTGGGGTCAGCTTCAATTCGACACCCGCTCGCGTGACGCGGTGCCGCACGGCATCGACCTCGAAATCGCCAACGCGCAGCAACGGCGTCTCTGCCTTCCTCTGCATGCGGTGCCGTAGCGCGGCGCGCATCCGCGCCATCAGTTCGCCGACGTTGAAGGGCTTGTTGACATAATCGTCGGCTCCGAGATCCAGCGACTCGATCTTCTCGGCCTCACGATCGCGCGCGGATAACACGATCACCGGCACATCAGACCATTCACGCACCCGGCGAAGCACATCCTTGCCGTCGCCGTCGGGGAGTCCGAGATCGAGCAGCACAACATCCGGCGCGTCGGCAGCGATGCGCTTGACAGCATCTGCAACGGTCGCGGCGCTCGACATGTCATAGCCGTTGGCCTCGAGCGCGGGCTTCAGGAAGCGAAGGATCGCCGCCTCATCGTCAACGACCAGTACACGAAGCCCTGCGCTCACGTTGCGGCGTCCTCTCGCGGGAAAATCAGTACGAACCGGGCTCCGGGCTTTCCATTTACCGGACTCTCTATCGCAATCGAACCAGCATGAGCCTCCATAATTCCCCTTGCAATCGCAAGACCGAGGCCGGTGCCCTGCCCGCCGTCGCGCACTTCGTTCGCCCCGCTTCCCGTGACGAACCGATCGAAAATGTGAGGCACAATGTCAGCCCCGATTCCGGGACCGTCGTCGGTCACACGCACGGCAATCACTGACGACCCGGCCTGCGCATCGATCACGATATGCGTATCCCTTGACGTATGTACAACCGCATTCGCAACGACGTTGCCGATCGCCTGCTCCGCCAGCGCCGCGTCGGCGCGAACCAATGGAAGTCCGGACAGCATTGCGATGTCGATGCGCTGCAATGCGCCACGCCGCCGCGCGGCGCTGGCCACGCGTTCGACAATTTCGCGAAGGTCGATCCAGTCGCGGCGCAATTCAAGCGCGCCGGCGTCGATGCGCGTGATCGCAAGCAGGTTGCGGACCATCTCATCGAGTCCTTCCGTCTCCTGCTTGATCTGCCCGAGCAGATCGCTCTGCGCGGCGGCATCAAGCCTGTCGCCGTAGCTCAGCAGGCTCGTAGCAGCGCCGAGAATGGAGGACAGCGGCGTCCGGAAGTCATGCGAAATCGACGCCAGCAGCGTGTTGCGAACGCGCTCGGTTTCGGTCGCCGTCTTGGCAGTTACCATCTCGCTTGCCAGCGCAGCCCGCTCAAGCGCCGCGGCGGTTTGCTCGCTCAGCGTATCGAGCAAGGTACGCGACTCCGAATCGAAGGGCGGCGTCGCCTCGTCTTTTGCGATCCCGATAACACCGAGCGCCCTGTCGCCGATCCGCAGCGGGACGAAATACCAGGGGATGATCGGCAAGGTCCCGGTGCCGGCGCCGGCGGGTTCCATATGCGCGTGTGCCCAGCGCGCCGCCGTCATGGCCGCCGTATCCAGCGCATCTTCCGGCGGCCAGGCCGCGATCAGAGCAAGATCGCCGTCTTCGGCCAGCAGCACCACGACCGGTCGCACCAGACTTGCATGAATTTCTCCGGCCGCGCCTTCGGCGATGTCGTCCCGCGTCGCCAGCCCCGACAAGCGGCGGGTAAATTCGTAGAGCCGACGCATGGCGCGAACCCGATCCGCCGATATGCGCGCCTGATCCCGAACCCGCCCGGCCATCGCGGAAGTGACAATCGCTACGACCAGAAAGATGACCAGCGCCAGCAGTTCATAGGGCTCGGCAATCGTGAAATTGTAGAGCGGCGAGATGAAGAAGAAGTTGTAGACGAAGAACGACAGCAACGAGGCGTAGATCGCGGGCCAGACGCCAAAGTTGATGGCGCTCGCCAGTACCGACACCATGAACACCATCGACAGATTCGGAATCGGCGTCAGTTCGGTCAATGCTTTGCCTACGGCGAGCGCCGCGGCCACCGCCAGGGTGGCGTAAAGAAACTGAAGCGGACGCAGCGGAATTCTGTTTCGTCGCAGGTGGCCGGACGCCGTCGCGGACACGTCGCTTTCGCGCGTGACGAGGTGAATGGCGATGTCCTGCGTTCGCCGGACCAGTTCGTGCGGCAGCGACCGGCGCAGCAGTTCGCTGAAGTATCCACCACGCGAGCGACCGACCACGATCTGGGTGGCGTTCTCGAATTTCGCAAAGCGCAGTAGCTCGGCAGGGAGATCGGCACCTGTCAGGGTTTGCGTCTCCGCGCCCAGACTTTCCGCCAGCTTCATCGTTTCATCGAGACGTTGACGGGCCGCACTATTGAGGCTGGCACCGGGCCGCTCGACCGTCACTGCGATCCATGGCGCATCCATCAGGTCTGCAAGACGTTTGGCGGTGCGAACCACGGTGGGCGATACCGGATCGGGACCGATGCACGCCAGGATGCGTTCGCCGGCCGCCCACGGCCCGTCGATGGCCTGCGCCTGCATCCGCTCGATCAGCGATGCATCCACCCGCTCGGCGGCGCGGCGCATCGCCAACTCGCGCAGCGCCGTCAGATTTTGCGGCTTGAAGAAATTTTCGACGGCGCGGGCGGCGGTATCCTGAACATAGACCTTGCCCTCCGCGAGGCGCTTCAAGAGTTCGTCCGGTGGAAAGTCGACCAGCACGACTTCGTCAGCCTGATCGAAGACCTTGTCCGGCACGGTCTCGCGCACCCGGACTTTGCTGATCTTCTGCACGACATCGTTGAGGCCTTCGAGATGCTGGATATTCAGGGTCGTCCAGATATCGATGCCCGCGTGCAGCAATTCGTCGATGTCCTGCCAGCGCTTGGGATGGCGACTCCCGGGAACGTTGGTGTGGGCATATTCATCGACCAGCAGCAGGCCAGGCTTGCGCACCCGCGCGGCGTCGAGATCGAACTCGTGCATTACCTGGTTGCGATAGACGATCGGTTGGCGCGGGAGCACCTCGAAACCATCGAGCATCTGATCGGTCTCGCGGCGACCATGGGTCTCCACCAGACCGGCGACAACGTCGCGGCCGCCGGCGAGTTCGCTGCGTGCCGCCGCCAGCATCGCGTAGGTCTTGCCGACGCCCGGGGCGGCGCCGAGAAAAATCTTCAGATGACCGCGCCCCTCCTTTTTGGCGAGGGCCAGCAGCGCGTCGGGTGAGGCTCGTGTGGCCGGCTCGCCGGACATGCGGCTCCTCTGTCTTGGCGGATCAGGACGCCGCCATCCTATCCAGCGCCAGGTTAAGCTTCAGCACATTTACGCGTGGCTCGCCAAGGAAGCCAAGGTCACGCCCCACGGTCTGGCTGTCGATCAGGGCACGGATTAGCAGTTCCGGCACATTTCTGGCTTTCGCGATCCGCGCAGCCTGGAATTCAGCCGCTTGCGGGGTGATGTCGGGATCGAGACCGCTGCCGGAGGTGGTTACAAGATCGACCGGAACGGGCGCCGAGGGATTTTCCGCCTTCAAGGCGGCGACATCCTGCCGGAGACGATCCGCCAGCGCCTGGCTGGTGGGCCCGAGATTGGATCCCATCGAGTTGACCGCATTGTAGGGCGCAACCACGGTCTTCGAGGCATCCTTCGGGTCAGGCGCGGTCGTCGCCGACGGCCGGCCATGGAAATACCTGTCCGCCGTGAATGACTGTCCGATCAGGGCCGAGCCGATGGTCTTGCCGCCCTGCTCGATCAGACTGCCCTGCGACTGATGGGGAAACAGCACCTGCGCCGCGCCGGTCATGGCCAGCGGATAGATCAGGCCGGTCATGACCGTGAGCGCGACAAGAATGACGATGGCTGGGCGTAACTCTTTCAACATGACAGCCTCTCAAGCCAGATGCAGGGCGGTGACCGCGAGGTCGATTGCCTTGATGCCGATAAAGGGAAGAACCACGCCGCCGAGCGCATAGACCAGCAGGTTGCGCCGTAACAGCGCTGCCGCGCCGATCGGACGATACTTCACGCCTTTCAGAGCCAGCGGAATCAGCGCGATGATGATCAGCGCGTTGAAAATGATCGCCGACAGGATCGCGCTCTGCGGCGTCGACAGGTGCATGATATTGAGGACGCCGAGCTGCGGATAGAACGCCGCGAACATCGCCGGGATGATGGCGAAGTACTTTGCGACGTCATTGGCGATGGAAAACGTCGTCAGCGCGCCACGCGTCATCAGGAGCTGTTTGCCGATTTCCACGACCTCGATCAGCTTGGTCGGATCGGAATCGAGATCCACCATGTTGCCGGCTTCGCGTGCGGCCTGGGTGCCGCTCTGCATGGCGACCCCGACATCCGCCTGCGCCAGTGCGGGCGCGTCGTTGGTGCCGTCGCCGCACATGGCGATCAGCCGGCCGTCGGCCTGTTCGCCGCGAATATAGCGCAGCTTGTCCTCGGGGGTGGCCTCCGCGATGAAATCGTCGACGCCCGCCTCCGATGCGATCGAGGCCGCGGTCACCGGATTGTCACCCGTGATCATGACCGTCTTGATCCCCATCCGACGCAATGCCGCGAACCGCTCCTTGACGTCGGGCTTCACCACGTCCTTGAGGTGAATGACGCCGACGATGCGGTTGCCGTCCGCCAGTCCCAGCGGCGTTCCGCCGGTCCGGGCGATCCTGTCCACCGCCGCGCGAAAGGCCGGCGGCTCGGCAATATCGTGCCCGGTAGCGTCGCGCGCGAATTTCAGGACCGAGTCGATTGCGCCCTTGCGTAGCTTGCGGTCGCCGATGTCGACACCGGATAACCGCGTCGCGGCGGAGAACGGGATGAACGTCGCGCCGGCCGCCGCGGCCTCGCGCGAGATGTGGTACTTGTCCTGCACCAGCGTGATGATCGACCGGCCTTCGGCGGTTTCATCGGCATCGCTCGCCAAGAGCGCGATCCGCGCCGCTTCCTGTTCGCTGACGCCCGGCGCTGGAATGATCTCCGTGGCCAGCCGGTTGCCGAAGGTGATGGTACCGGTCTTGTCGAGCAGCAGGGTATCGATATCGCCCGCCGCCTCGACGGCGCGTCCGGACATCGCCAGCACATTGAAGCGCACCAGACGATCCATACCGGCAATGCCGATCGCCGACAGCAGCGCACCGATGGTCGTCGGAATCAGCGTGACGAACAGGGCCACCAGGACGACGACGGAAATCGTGCCGCCCGCATAGGCGACGTAGCTCGGGATCGTCGCCGTCGCGAACACAAAGATGATGGTCAGGCCGATCAGCAGGATGTTCAGCGCGATTTCGTTCGGTGTCTTCTGCCGCTCCGCGCCCTCGACGAGTTTTATCATGCGGTCGAGAAACGACGAGCCCGGTGACGAGGTGATGCGGATCACAATGCGGTCGGAGATGACGGTGGTCCCGCCGGTCACCGCGGAGCGATCGCCGCCGGATTCCCGGATCACCGGCGCGGATTCGCCGGTCACCGCCGCTTCATTGACCGACGCGATGCCCTCGATCACGTCACCGTCGCCTGGAATGATATCTCCGGCCTCGCATACCACCAGATCGCCGGCCTCAAGCACGTCGGCCGAAACGCCCTCGAATAGCTCGCGGTTGTCGGGCATCAGCAGACGCTTGGCGCGAGTCTGGGTGCGCGTGCTGCGCAGCGCGTCCGCTTGTGCCTTTCCCCTGCCCTCCGCAACCGCTTCGGCGAGATTTGCGAACAGCACCGTGAACCACAACCAGATCACGATCTGCAATTCGAACGCGATCGGTTGTCCGATCAGGATATCGCGCAGCAAAAGAGCACTGGTCAGCAACGTGACCACCTCAAGCACGAACATGACCGGATTTTTGGCCAGCGTGCGCGGATCGAGCTTCACGAACGCCTGGCCGACCGCGGGCAATACGATGGAGGGGTCGAATAGCGCCGTCGCCGGGATCCGTTTGCGCAATTTGAGAGTGTCCATGGGAGGACTCCGATGTGTCTAGAACAGGCTGCCGGACTGCATCGCGAGATGCTCGACGATCGGGCCAAGTGCGAGCGCCGGGAAGAATGTCAGACCGCCGACGATGAGGATGACGCCAACCAGAAGACCAACGAAAAGCCCGCCGGTGGTCGGAAACGTTCCGCTCGATGCAGCGACGGTCTTCTTCGCGGCGAGCGAACCAGCGATCGCCATGACCGGCACGATCATCCAGAAGCGGCCGACGAACATCGCGACCGCGCCTGAGAGATTGTAGAAGAACGTGTTGCCCGTCAGCCCGGCAAAAGCCGAACCATTGTTGGCGGCCTGCGAGGTGAAGGCGTACAGCACTTCGCTGAAGCCGTGCGGCCCGGCATTGCCCATCGATGCTACGGCGGGCGGATGGACCACCGCGATGGCCGTCCAGCCCAGCATCATCAGCGGCAGGACCAGAATGGCGAGCATCGCCATCTTGACTTCACGCGCCTCGATCTTCTTGCCGACATATTCAGGCGTGCGGCCGACCATCAAGCCGGCGATGAACATGGTGACGATGACGAACAGCAACATGCCATAGAGACCGGCGCCTACGCCGCCGACCACGATCTCGCCGAGTTCCATGTTGATTAACGGAATCATGCCGCCAAGCGCGGTGAAAGAATCATGCATGGCGTTGACCGCGCCGCATGAGGCCGCGGTTGTGACCACCGCGAACAGAGCCGACGCGACGATGCCGAAACGCACCTCCTTGCCTTCCATGTTGCCGCCAGCAAGACCGAGCCCGTTCAGCAACACTGTGCCGTTGGCCTCGGCCCAGTAGCAAATGGCGACGCCCGCGATAAACAGCACACCCATCGCCGTGAGGATAGCCCAACCCTGGCGCTGGTTGCCGACCATACGGCCGAACACATTTGTCATGGCCGCACCAAGTACGAAGATCGAGATCATCTGCACGTAGTTCGACAGCGCCGTCGGATTCTCGAACGGATGCGCGGCGTTGGCGTTGAAGAAACCTCCGCCGTTGGTGCCGAGCAGCTTGATCGCGACCTGCGATGCCACCGGGCCGACCGCGATGGTCTGCCGGACGCCTTCGAGCGTAGTTGCGTCGACGTAAGCACTGAGCGTTTGCGGAAGGCCCTGCCAGACCAGAAACAGCGTCAGCGGAACACTGATCGGCAGCAGGAAATAAAGCGTGCATCTGGTGATATCGACCCAGAAGTTGCCCACCGTTCGCGCGGAGGTACGTGCGAAGCCGCGAATCAGCGCGACGGCCAGCACGATGCCGGTCGCCGCCGACAGGAAATTCTGGGAGGTCAGGCCGAGCATTTGCACGAGATAAGACATCGTGCTTTCGCCGCCGTAGTTCTGCCAGTTGGTATTGGTGATGAAGCTGATGGCGGTATTGAATGAGAGGTCGGGCGCGACGGCCGACTGACCGGCCGGGTTGAGCGGCAGCAACGCCTGCAGCCGCATCAAGCCGTAAAGAACGAGAAAGCCCGCGGCGTGAAACAGCAGCATGGCGATGGTGTAGGTCAGCCAATGCTGCTCTCGCGTCTCGTCCACGCCGGCAAGCCGGTAGAACGCGGTTTCCACCGGCCGCAGGACCGGCGACAGCAACGTGCGCTCGCCATTGAAGACGCGCGTCATGTAGCCGCCGAGCAGTGGCGCCACGGCGACAACGATGCCGCAGAACAGCAGGATTTGCGCCCAGCCGAGGACGGTCATGGCAAGCCTCCTAGAACCGTTCTGGAAACAGCAGCGCGTAGGTGAGATAGATCAACAGCCCGACAGTCACGAGTGCGGCCAGGGAATAGTCGATGGACATGAGGCACCTCTTCAGAGCCTGTCGCAGGCGACGGCGTAGCCGATCGTCAGCGCGAAGAGGGCAAAGCCAATGCTGAGCATAAGCAGATCGAGCATGGAAACTCCCTCCAGATGTGGAGCTTCAATGCAGATAGGCCGATGCAAATAAGGAAACGATGCGGATTTTCGGGTCCGCGCATAAAGAGCGCGTAAAGAGCCGAGCGACCGCTTCGTTGAACTGGAATGTGTGCGGGCGCACTTGTCAGCAGTTCGGCATCAGATCGGAGCGGCGCTTGTGCGATGAGGTCCAACCTGAGCCTGAGCGCTTCGCTGTCGATGTCAGTCTGATCAAGGCCGACGTCGACACAATCGATCAAAAGCGGGTTACCAACGCGCAGGAAGCGGCATCTCACCACCAATCTGGTTGCATCGGACGAAAGAACTGGCCGCCGCCCCGGCGCGTATTGCTGGGTTGGGGCCTCGGATTGGGCTGGAAGAGGAAGCCGAAGCCGCCGTCATCCTGGCCGTTGTCGTCCGCCACGAGAACCTCGCTCGGCTTGCGCGTGATGAAGCCGCCCTGGGGCTGGTCGCTCAGCACCGCAACAAACTCGGTGCGATAGTTGGTCTCCTCGCTCAGCGGCTCGTCAGAGACAACGATCGAAGATCGCGGCACTACGGTCGGCCCGATGCGATCGAGGACTTCCTTGGGGATAGTGATGCGGTCGAGCGCGTTTTTGGCGTCATCCCAGCTCTCGATCGTGACGGCGGTCCAGCGCAGACCCGCGCCGTTGCGCGCCACTGCCGTAAACACATGCGTGCCGAGTGGTTTGCCGGGATCGCGGATCGTGACGGGGACCTCGATGGTCGCATCGAACACCTCGCCGCCCCCGTCCGGCGCCGGTCTATGCGTGTTGCGTCGCACGTAGAGCTTCTGCGTCGCGCGGCTGATGTAGATCGAGACCGGCTCGAGCGCGAGCTTCGCGTCGAGCGCCGCCTTGGCGGTGTCGGCCTTTTTTGTCTGAGCCATCTTGGCCGCTTCTTTTGCGGTGTTGGCTGCGTCAAGTTTTGATGACGCGTCCGCCTTGGCGGTGTCGAACTGGCTTCCCAGCTCCGCCGCCTTGGCAGCGGCCTTTTGCTTACGGTCCTCAACCTTCGCTCTGGCCTGGTCGGTCTTGGCGGCGGCTAGCGCCTTGTCGGTAGATACGAGCTCGGCCTCGGCCCGGGCCTTGAATCGTTCCAGCTTGCGCAGAGACGCTGCGAACGGTGCCGACTCGCGGACCGCTGCCGAAGCGGCCTTCTTGGCCTCGTCGGCCGTTGTGGCAGCGTCCGCAGCCGCGCGTGCAAGCATCTCGGCCTTTGCCGGAGCAGCAGCGAGGACCTCCGCGTTCGGCACGAAGAGCGATAGCGCCGGGTGGGAAAAGTCGACCGGAGCCGCATCATTCGGCGAGATGATCACACGCATTCCAATCCGCGTCTTGTCGAACAGCTTCTCCGCAAAGCCGTAAGGCATGCGCACGCAGCCGTGTGAGGCTGCATGGCCGGGCAACGGCCCGCCATGCAGAGCGAGGCCGTTCCAGGTGATGCGCTGCATGTTCGGCATCCAGGCATCGTCATACATGGTCGAGTGGTGGTCCTTGTCCTTCTCGATGACAGCGAAGACGCCGGCGGGCGTCTCGCGGTCCTTGACGCCGGTCGATACCGGCGCGCGCAGGATCCAGCCATCGGCGTCATAGAAAGTGACCTGCTGGGTCTTGATCGACACGATCGCCATGATCGGCTCGCCTGCGTTGCGCGGCGCCGTCGCCTCGGCGGGTTGCGCGCGGCGCGCCTGTTTCGCTGTGGCTTCGGCAATCGGTGCGATCAGCGCGACCATTGCCGCGAGCATCACAATGGCTGGAGGTCCCCAACGGCGCATCGCCACGGTAGATTTCGCCGATGTCAATCGATTCACCATTCCATTCCCCGTTGAAACGCCTACTCGCGCTTGCGTCGATCAAGTGCCGGATGCGGTCCTGAACAAACGTGAGATAAACGGACATCGCATACGTCCAGCTTGCTGAATCCGGTACTTGAATCAATAGGGATACGAATATGTCACGTTGAAGTCTCGTTCCCATGTTTCGGGCCTGCTGCTGACCCCTTAACCACGATCGTTGCTCTCGCTTAAGCGAACGATCGCCGGCTCCCAGGGCGTTGCGCACGGGCAACACTTATGGGAAAAGGGCACAAACTGTGGGTTTGTGCCATTGCGTGATCATTACCTTGTCCGAACAATCAGCCTCCGCATGCCTGTCTGTGCGATCCGGTTCCGGTGAGGCTGGAATGATGAACCCGCGGCGACTCCCGACAGTGCCGACGCCGTTGTTGGTATCGGTGTCGCTATCGGTCATTTTCATGACCGGAATTGTCGGCCTGCTTGCTGCCTCCGGGCCAGAGGGAATCCAGCACACCGGCGCGGCGCCACGCACGGACACCAGCGCTGTCTCTTACTCCACCGAACTGGAGTTCGCTGGGGCACTGGCGGACGCATCGATCGCTCTGAATATGAGGAAGCCGGTTGTTGACGCCATCTCGATCAATTCGCCGGATGTGCCGCCAACCAAACCAGCGCCTGTGCAAGTCGCGAGCGCGAATCCGTCGGATTTCGAACTTGGCAACGCCAACAAGGCCGTGACGTCCATCGAGATTGTCGACGAGTGCTTCGTCGTGGACATCTGCGTCGATCGATATCTCTGGGC
>JBDTCP010000029.1:0-12643 GCA_039923555.1 Nitrobacter sp. | reverse complement strand
GGAAACGTGGTTTCGCCCGCGCGACGCCATGCCCTCAAATCAACTTGAAAAGGCGCTGCGCGCCAGGTTAAACTTGCATCGAACAGCGTGCGATTGACATTTGTGAAATCCGGATCGCGCCATGTCCCGTACAATTGCGAAACCGAGACAACGCCGTGAGGACGTCGTCCCCATATTTGGCGAACAGAAACGGCTGCACCCTCTCGTTGTCGCGGCGATAGCCGAACACATCGAATTCCCGCAGATAGCGCCGCACCGACAGGTTCACGGATGTCCCGAATTCAGACTTGCCGCGGACGAGACTGACGCCGGGAATCAGCGTGCCGCGCAAATATTGCTGCGGATCGGGAAGAAAATCCTGAAAGATCGCGTTGGTCTGATTCAAGCTCGACCGGCCTCCCTCCGCGGTCGCGAAGAGCTTGATCGGCCCGTTTCTGGCTTCGGCCCTGGCCGTCTGGATCAGATCGGTCGAGCGCAAATTGTAGGTGCTGGTGTCGGCGATGGTCGATGTGAAATCCAGTTTCAGATCCTCGTCGCCGATCGAGCCGCGGAGGATTACCTTGCCACCGAGAGAGGGTACCAACAGCGGCTGTGCGTAATGTGTTGCGTTGGCTTCTACCGCGACACCCAGCGTGAAGCCGTCGGCTTTCATTCCCGCCGCCAATGCCGTGTCGGTAGCGATGAATGCGCTGCCGCTGCCCTGCCCGGTCGAAAACTGCGGATTGGAATCGAAGCCGCCGCGCAGGCGGAACGAGGCGGTGAAATCGTCTTCAGCGGATGCGTGGAAGCCGATGAGACCAAGGCAGCCGGCGAGCAGAAATACTTGTCGTAAATACATATGTCCCTCGCAATACTTTGCAGAGGAAACGAATACTTGACGCGTATGGTTATCGGATCATGAAAATCGGCAGCGGCTGCGTAGTGATACGGGTGCGGCGAACCCAAGCCTACCGTCGCGGCAGGTAACATCGGCACAGCATCGCCGGTCGCGGGCGCCAAGTTCGTCCAACCGCGCTAACGACTGTCGAAACCTCGTGCTCGACGCTGACCGAAAGCGGAGTCCGCGCTCAAAATTCTCCTTAAAAAATCAACAAACGTCTGATTGACGGCGAAACATGGTGCTGAAATGCTGTGCCTGCTTCATGCTGCCTTGAGTTGGAAAGGACCGCTACGCCCGTAGGAAGCGTGATCAAAGGGCCGATCGCCTGACAGCAACGCAATTCGTTCAACGATCGGTACAGGCGGTGGCAGTCACCGGGGAAAAGCGATGCGTCCACTGCTGGCGTTTAGCGCCGCCATCGATCAGCTCAACGAAAAAATTGGCTACGTATGTAATATTCTGGTGCTTCTTGCCTGTCTGGTGAGCGCCGGAAACGCCATGATTCGCTACGCGTTCGACTACAGCTCGAACGGTTGGCTGGAGCTGCAGTGGTACATGTTCGCCATTCTGGTCATGTACGGCGCGGCCTATACCTTCAAGCGCAATGAGCACGTCCGTGTCGAGATCCTTTATCTGATGCTGTCCGAACGCGGCCAGATCTGGCTCGATCTCTTGTGCACCCTCATCTTCCTGATCCCCGCATGCCTCCTCCTCAGCTATCTGTCCTGGCCGTTCTTCCATCAGTCCTATGTAGTCGGCGAAACCTCCGGCAACGCGGGCGGCTTGATCCGGTGGCCCATCAAGTTTGTCGTACCCTCCGGCTTCGTCCTGCTTGCGCTGCAGGGCGTCTCGGAAGTCATCAAACGTATCGCCGCGCTCTCCGGCTATGTGGTGATTGATGCGAAGTACGAGAGGCCGACCCAATGATCACGCTGGACATGATGCCGCCGATGATGTTCGGCGGCCTGGTTCTGGCCATGCTGATCGGGTACCCCGTGGCATTCACGCTCGCCGCGGTTGGTTTGTCCTTTGGCTTTCTTGCCATCCATCTCGGCTTTTTCGATCTGAATTTTCTTCAAGCCATTCCTGGCCGCATATTCGGCAGCGTCCTGTCCAACGAACTGCTGCTCGCAATTCCATTTTTCACATTCATGGGCGCGATCCTCGAGCGCTGTGGCCTCGCTGAGGACATGCTCGACTCGATGGGCCAGCTATTCGGGCCGATCCGCGGCGGTCTGGGTTACTCGGTCATTCTCGTCGGATTCATTCTCGGCGCGATCACGGGCACGGTGGCGGCACAGGTCATCGCCATGGCGCTTATCTCGATGCCGATCATGATGCGGTATGGATACAACATCCGTTATATCACGGGTGTGCTCGCTGCCTCCGGCACCATCACGCAACTCGTGCCGCCATCGCTGGTGCTGATTGTTTTGGCCGATCAACTCGGCAAATCGGTGGGCGACATGTATCTCGGCGCCTGGGGGCCGTCGATTTTCCAGATTGTGCTTTTTGCCGGTTACACATTCGTCCTTGGCATCTTCAAGCCGCATCACGTTCCACCGGTTCCAAAAGAGTCCCGCACGCTGACAGGCTGGGCGCTATGGCGCAAATGTCTGCTCGGCATCATTCCATCGGCTGTGCTGATTTTTGTCGTGCTCGGCACGATGATGCTCGGCCTTGCGACACCGACAGAAGCCGGCGCGATGGGAGCCGTCGGCGCGATCGTGCTCGCGGCCATTCACAACAAGGATTTCAGCACGGCAGGCCGCAAGGTTCTCCTGATCGGCGCGATTGCCGGCGGGATCGGCGTCATGGTCGGAATATTCATGACGGAGGGATTGGTTTTCAGACTGGCCTTCGCTTTGACCTATCTCGCGGTGATCTGGATCTGTCTCGAAGCCGTCCGCATCCCGGAGCTTCGCGATCTGATCAAGCAAGGCTATCAGACAACAATGCGCATCACGACCATGGTGACGTTCATTCTGATCGGCTCGACGTGTTTCTCGGTCGTCTTCATGGGTATATCCGGCGGCCTGTGGCTCGAGCATCTGCTGACATCCCTGCCGGGCGGCATGTGGGGATTCCTGATTTTCATCAACCTGTTCATTTTCTTCCTCGCCTTCTTTCTTGATTTTTTTGAAATTGCTTTCATCATCTTGCCGATGGTTGCTCCGATCGCGCAGAAAATTCTGGCGCCGGCCGTGGGTCCCGACGCGGCGCTGATCTGGTTCGGTGTGATGCTGTGCGTCAACATGCAGACGTCGTTCCTGCATCCGCCATTCGGTTTCGCGCTATTCTATCTGCGCGGTGTCGCGCCCAGGGAGGTCAAGAGTTCCGACATCTATTGGGGCGCCGTGCCTTGGATCGGACTGCAGATCATCATGGTGGTCCTGGTCATCGCCTTCCCGATTACGGTAACCGGCTTGCTCGACAAGCCCCTCAACGTCGATCTGAACACCATTAAAATCGAAGTGCCACAAATCGACATGGCGCCTCTCGACTTCGGTCCTCCTCAAAAACACTGACCGCGGCACTCACGCTGCGGCGCGAGGCCGGCCGACGATGCAAAAGCCCGGCCTCCTTGCGGAAGCCGGGCTTCAAACCCGTCTACAACATAAGGCGTAATCAGCCGCGCGTGCGCGAACGGATCATGAAGCTGTCGTAAGTGTATTCCGCCACCTGCCACCACAAGTACTCGTCAGAGCGATAAGCCTGCATGGCATCGATGGACTTCTTGAAGTTTGCGTTCTTCGCGGAGATTTCACCCCACAACTCGTTGGTCGCTTTCAAACAGGCGTCGAGAATTTCGTTGCTGAACGGGCGAAGCTGCGTGCCGCCGGCGACAAGACGCTTGAGCGCCCCCGGATTTTGCATGTCGTAACGGGCCGTCATCCACGTGTTGGCATTTGCCGCCGCGTTGGTGAGCACGGCCTGATAGGTTTTCGGCAGCGAATTCCACTTCTCCAGATTAATGAAGGCGTGAACAGTTGGGCCACCCTCCCAGAAGCCGGGATAGTAATAATATTTGGCCACCTTCTGAAAGCCGAGTTTTTCGTCGTCATAGGGACCGACCCATTCGGCAGCGTCGATAGTGCCCTTTTCAAGTGACGGATAGATGTCGCCGCCGGCAAGTTGCTGCGGCACGACGCCAACCTTTTGCAGGACCTGACCGGCGATACCGCCAATGCGCATTTTCGTTCCCGACAGGTCAGAAACGGTCTTGATTTCCTTGCGGAACCAGCCCCCCATCTGCGTGCCGGTGTTGCCGCAAGGAAAAGCGATCACACCGTGTTGCTTGTAGAATTCATTGGCGAGTTCGTTGCCGCCGCCCTGATAGAGCCACGAATTCTGCTGGCGCGCATTCAGACCGAACGGCACCGAGGCGAAAACCGCGAACGTCGGATCCTTTCCGACGTAGTAGTACGACACCGTGTGGCTCATCTCGACCGTACCGTTGGCAGTCGCATCGAGCGCCTGCAATCCCGGAACAACCTCGCCAGCCGCAAAAAGCTGAATCTGAAACTTGTTGTCGGTCATTTCCGCAACTTGCTTCGCGAAAAAGTCGGCGGCGCCATAAATCGTGTCGAGCGACTTCGGAAAACTCGACGTCATGCGCCATTTGATCTCGGGCGCAGACTGCGCGATGGCCGGCGAGGCTACTGCCGCAACAGCGGCGCCCGCTGTTGAAACCTTCAAAAAATCACGACGCTTCATTCAGACACTCCTATGAGGATGTTCTTTTGAATTCCCGCGAGCGGTCGCAGCCGCGCTCGGTTTCAACACCACCGTAGTCCACTCTGCGGCCAGTGAAAACGCATGGCAGCCCCTCCGAAAGTCCATAAATCAAAATCGATGTTAGCGGGAACGCGGCCTAGGCTGCGGCAATCGCACCCTGGAGCCGATCACGAATACGTTCGCCGATGGCGCGATAGATCGCCGCATGTGGGCCGTCCGGCTCGCTTTCCACCACCGGATTACCCGCATCGGAGGCCTCGCGAATCGACATGTGAAGCGGGATTTCGCCCAGAAACGGCACCCCAAGCCGTTCCGCCTCATGCCGCGCACCGCCGTGACCGAAAATATCGCTTCGCGTCCCGCAATGCGGGCACTGGAAAAAGCTCATGTTTTCGACAATGCCGAGAACCGGCACGTTGACTTTCCTGAACATGGCAAGGCCCCGCCGCGCGTCAATCAGCGCCAAATCCTGCGGCGTTGAAATGATGACAGCGCCCTTGAGCGGCACGTTTTGCGCCAGCGTCAGTTGCGCATCGCCGGTTCCCGGCGGCATGTCTACGACCAGAACGTCAAGCTTGCCCCAGGCGACATCCCGCAGCATCTGCTTGATCGCAGATATCACCATCGGGCCGCGCCAGATCATGGCGCTTTCTTCGTCGACCAGAAAGCCGATCGACATGATCGTGAGGCCAAACCGCCCGATCGGAACCATTTTCTTGTCGTCACTTAACTGCGGTTTTTCCCGAATACCGGTCAGCCTCGGTATCGATGGCCCATAGATATCCGCATCGAGCAGACCGACACGCAAACCGAGATCGCGCAGGCCCAGCGCGAGATTGAGCGCGGTGGTCGACTTGCCGACGCCACCCTTGCCCGATGCGACCGCAATAATGGCGGCAATTCCGGGAATGTCCGCCTGTCGCGCCATCGGCGAACCTGACGCCGGATTTTGCGGCGGCCGGTGTGTCGAGACATGCGGAATTCCTTGCGTAGGCCGTTGCGCCGAACTTGTGGGAGCGCTGCCCAGCTCGCGTTCGGCAGTCAGAGCGACCATCGCAACGGATACCCCGGGGATCGCGCGCACGGCGTCCTCCGCCTGAGCGCGAACATCTTCCCATGCCCGGAGCTCCGACGCCTCGACGTTAATCGAGAAAAACACCTTGTCGCCGTTGACAACGATCTCAGACAGAACGTTGGCGCCAGTCAGTCCGGTGCCGCGGGGGGAGAGGACACTGGCTAGGCGATCGAGAACTTGCTGCCGTGTTACATTCAAGGAGTCTCTCCAGGGTCGCCGCAAATCCGCTTCGAAACACGCTCAACATGGCTACCAGCCTGACCCCGGTCAACTCCGCTCAGCCGCAGCATCATAGTTGAGTTCGAGCATCACGCCGTTCGGGTCGCGGACGAAGATTTGCCAGGTGTCTCGGCCGGGCACCTCGCGAGTTTCGAAAGCGAATCCTTTTGACTGAAGACGCTGTTTCATGCCGCTGAAATCGCGGCTTGCGAAGGCGATGTGATGGACAACGCCGGAATCCGGCTTTTGCGGCTCCGAGGTCGGCGAAATATCGACGAGGTGAACCACCGGCTTCCCCTCGCTATAGAGCCACGCGCCCGGAAACGCGAAGTTCGGCCGATCGCCGTTAGTCAGACCGAGAAGTTCCTCATAGAAGCGCACCGTCTCGGCAAGCTTGCGGGTCCGGATATTGAAATGATCGAGCATACCTACGCTCATGCAGCACCCACTCCTTTGCCTGACTGGCAAACCGATTGGCAGATCGATTGCCCAATTCAACTCTAACGCGTTTTGAAAGGCGTTGGAATTCGGCCGGCAGCAACCCTGTGCTGTCCGATCGCATTGTCATTGCGCCCCCGACTGTTCCAACATTCTCCGGCCTTTGCCACTCCAGCTTCCACGGCTATGCTGGGTGGCCGCAATTGGCGAGGCCTTTTTCGCGACTTGCGGATACGAACCTCTCCGCAAAAGCGTTCAGCAAGTCCAATGGCGATGGCAACGAAAACCCAGCATTTCAAACAAGGTTTCAGACATGGCTAAAGTTGCATTTCTCGGCCTCGGCGTCATGGGCTTCCCCATGGCAGGACATCTCGCCGCAAAGGGCGGCCACGAGGTGACGGTGTTCAATCGAACGCCCTCCAAAGCCAAGACGTGGACCGAGAAATTCGGCGGGAAAACGGCGGCAACACCCAAAGCTGCGGCCGAAGGTCAGGACTTCGTGATGGCCTGCGTCGGCAATGACGACGATTTGCGTGCGATCACGATCGGCGCTGACGGCGCCTTCGCCGGAATGAAATCCGGCGCAGTCTTTGTCGATCATACGACCGCCTCGGCCCAGGTCGCCCGCGAACTCGATGCCGAGGCGACCAGGCAGGGCTTCAGTTTTGTCGACGCCCCGGTCTCCGGGGGTCCGGCCGGCGCCGAAAACGGCGTTCTCACCGTGATGTGCGGCGGCGCTCAGGATGCTTACGCCCGCGCTGAACCCATCATCGCGGCGGCCTATGCCAGGATGTGCAGACTGCTTGGCCCGGCCGGCGCGGGTCAGTTGACCAAAATGGTCAATCAGATCTGCATTGCCGGTCTCGTGGAGGGACTGTCCGAGGGCATCCACTTCGCCAAGAAGGCGGGACTCGACGTCAATGCCGTGATCGACACCATATCGAAGGGTGCCGCGCAGTCGTGGCAGATGGAAAACCGCTACAAGACCATGAACGAAGGCAAGTTTGATTTTGGCTTTGCCGTCGAATGGATGCGCAAGGACCTTTCGATCTGTATCTCCGAAGCCCGCCGCAACGGCGCCAGCCTTCCGGTCACAAGCCTGGTGGACGCCTTTTACTCGGAAGTCGAGAAAATGGGCGGCCGCCGGTGGGATACGTCCAGTCTTCTGGCGCGGCTCGAACGTTAACGCCTGCGGGCTTCACGATGGCCGTACGCCGGCCGTTTGCCGGGCGAACGCCGTACTCACAGCGAGATTTAACCTCCTGTTAACCGGATTATCCTGCTTTTTAAGGCAGCTCTTAATGATTTAGCGCCAGAGTTAGACGAGTAAAGGCTCGCGCGGCCGCGTACAGGATTTGTGTCTGGTTGATGAGTACCCCCGCCGATAAACCTGAAGTGGTCCAGCTTCCGGTCGCTCCCGCGATTGTACCCTCCGCACGTCATCGCCGCGCCGCTACGCAGCGGGTCCGCGAAGCGCGGGACCGGTTGACCTCGACAAGCGGAACGCGCCCGGCATTCGATCACGAACTGATCCGGCAATATGCGCAAACGCGACTGTCGGCATCGTTCGTCGTGATGCTGCTTGTGGTCGCGACAGGCGTGCTGTTCGCCTTCTGGACGGAGCCTGCCTCGGCGATGGCGTGGACATTCGGAATGCTCTGCATCCACGCCGTAACCATCTACAACTGCAAAAAATACCTCAAGGAGCCATCGTCCCCCAACAGCACGCGCAAATGGCGCGCGCGTTTCATCCTGCTCGATCTGCTGTACGGCCTGTGCTGGATGACGATCCTGGTTTATCCCGCCGGTTCAGATACGGTCGCCAATACCCTGATGATGTTCCTGATGCTGCTGATCGTGGCGGTATCGAGCATGCTCTCCGCCAGTCTGCCTATTGCCGCACTTGCCGCAACCGCTCCCGTGACTTCAGCGGTCGCGTTGAAGTTTGCGCTCAGCGGCACCTTCAATAACTACATTCTCGCCATTCTCGCATTGGCCGCAGAGGGTTACTTCGCATTGCTCGCGCATCGCCTGCATTCCACGACGCTGGCGACGCTTGAAGCGCGCGCGGAGAAGGATGCCCTGATCGGTGAACTTGAGCAGGCCAAGCCATTTCAGAAGAAGCGCGACATCGCGCGGAATCGGCCAACGTCGCAAAATCACGATTTCTCGCTCAAATGAGTCACGAACTGCGGACGCCGCTGAACGCCATTCTCGGATTTTCCGAAGTAATGAAGAGCGAGATTTTCGGCGAGCATGCGGTCGCGGTCTACAAGAGCTATTCGGCCGACATTCATAATTCCGGCGTTCACCTGCTGAACCTTATCAACGAAATCCTCGACCTGTCACGGATCGAGGCCGGCCGCTACGAACTCAACGAGGAAGCGGTGTCTCTGGTCCACGTCGTCGCTGACTGTCACCACCTGCTGAAGCTGCGGGCCTCCAGCCGCGGCATCACCATCCATGAGGTGTTCGAACAGGGTATGCCGCGAATTTGGGGCGATGAGCGTGCAGCACGCCAGATCGTTCTGAATCTGTTATCGAATTCGATCAAATTTACGCCACAGGGCGGAGAGATCTGGTTGAAGGTCGGATGGACCGCGTCCGGCGGGCAATACCTCAGCGTCAAGAACAACGGCTCCGGCATCGCGGAAGACGAAATCCCGATCGTGCTCGCGTCGTTCGGCCAGGGATCGAACTCGATCAAATCCGCCGAGCAAGGCGCGGGACTCGGGTTGCCGATTGCAAAAAGCCTGATCGACATGCACGGCGGCACGTTCACCCTGCGATCCAAGCTTCGTACCGGCACCGAGGTCATCGTCACCTTTCCGCCGGAGCGCGTGATGTCCGCTCTGGCGCCGATGGCGGAGGAATCGCCGCCGCTTCAGCCCGAGCGAACAGCCGATCTGGCAGCGGATGAGAAACGTCGCCTGCGGAACAAGCCGATCATGAATGCCGGAACGGGACTTTAGAGCATGATCCCGAAAAGTGGAAACCGTCGGTAAGATCATGCTCGATCAAAAGGATAAGGCCCGAGTCTGATTCAACGCATTGAACCAGACTCGGGCCGAGGCTTGCGAAAACGAACGAATGATCGTCATAATCCTGAATGAGCATCGAAACGCCGTGCACAGCTGTTTGCATGATCGATCCCAAAACCAGCCTCTGTTATGGCTGCGGCCGCACGCTTCCCGAAATCGCGCGATGGCACCAGATCGAAAGCACGGAACGGCTCGCGATCATGGCCGCGCTCCCGGCCCGCATGGCGGCGGCAGGTTTGCAAAGAGTCACGCCGGCACACGCGGAATCAGAACCTCAGCCAAAAACCTGACAGGTGCGTTGTGATCCGCATCCTGCTGGTGATCGGGATGCTGGCGGCGATGGCCGGAGCCGTGGTCGCCTATGGCGATCCCGCGCGGATATCTGCTGCCGGAGGCCTGGTCTCGAATATGCTGCGCAAGGCCAGTGTGGGGCCTGCACGCAGCGTCCGGATTCCGCGCACTCAGAATGGCGATTTTACGTTGCACGCCAGGATCAACGGCGTGAAAACGTCAATGGTCATCGACACCGGCGCAACGTCCGTCGTCCTCACCTATGAGACTGCGAAGGCGGCCGGGTTGCCGCTGGAATTGCTGGACTACGACGTCGATGTCGAGACGGCCGGCGGGCATGCGCGCGCGGCGCGGTTGACAATCGATCGCCTTGCCGTCGGGAAACTTGTCGAGCGGTCCGTGCCGGCGCTCGTGGTCCCGCGCGGCCAGATGAAAACCAACCTCTTGGGGATGAGTTTCCTCAACCGGCTCGAGAGCTGGGAAGTCCGTGCAGACCGATTGATGCTGCATGGCTATCCCTAGATCAGACTACGCTCCGCCGGCAGAGCTTCGATGGACGGCGCGTCATGCCGCGATTGACGGCACCGTTGGCTCGTCGACCAGCGCAATCGCATCTCGCAGGACGTTGACACCGGCACCGGCTTTCACGCCGTTCTCGGCGAGATGGCGCCGAAAGGCGCGCGCCCCCGGCACGCCATGAAAAGCGCCGACAAAATGCCGGGTGATGGAATGCAATCGCGTGCCGCTAGCCAATTGATTTTCAATGTAAGGGATCATAGCTGCAAGCGCGAGTTTCATCGTGGCATGCGGTGCGGCTTCGCCAAACAGTTCGGAATCAACCTTCAGCAGACGCCACGGATCCTGATAGGCCGCGCGGCCCAGCATGACACCATCGACGCGCGCCAAATGTTGTTTCGCTTCTGAAATTCCACCAATGCCGCCGTTGATGACCACGGGTAGATCAGAAAGCGACGCCTTCAACCGGTAAACCCTATCGTAGTCCAGCGGCGGAATATCGCGGTTCTCCTTCGGAGATAATCCCTGGAGCCACGCTTTCCGCGCGTGAACGATCAGAGCATCGGCGCCGGCCGCTACGACCTTGCGCGCGAACGCATCCAGTGCGGTTTCCGAATCCTGATCGTCGATTCCGATCCGGCATTTGACGGTGACCGGAACGGACACCGCGCGTTTCATGGCATGAACGCCCTCGGCAACAAGAGCCGGTTCGGCCATCAGGCACGCTCCGAACCGACCATCCTTCACCCGATCGGAAGGACAGCCGACGTTCAGATTGATTTCGTCGTAGCCGAAATCCTCGCCAATGCGCGCGGCCGCCGCGAGATCATCCGGATGCGATCCGCCGAGTTGCAACGCGACCGGATGTTCGACATCGCTGAACCCAAGCAGACGGTGGCGCGCGCCGTGGAGGATCGCACCGGTGGTCAGCATCTCCGTATAGAGCCGCGCATGGCGCGTCAGATGGCGGTGGAACACCCGGCAGTGCCGGTCCGTCCAATCCATCATCGGGGCTACGGCAAATCTATGTAGTTGATTTATCTGCATTTTTCTAGTACATTCAAGTCGTTAGGTCGCGTCGTGTGCACTCTATTCTACGCCATAGCGCGACGTTTTTTCCGGCTTTTCGACGCCTCAGTGCACACGGAGCGCACACGCGTGGCAACTATCACCAGACTGAAATCAGGCTCTTGGCGAGTCCAAGTCCGACGAAAGGGGAAATATGTCAACGAGACATTTCTCCGCCGAAAGGACGCAGAGGAATGGGGCATCGATATCGAGCGACGGATCGATCGTCAGGAACCGACAACGACGCGCCAATCTCGTGACGTCCAACTCTTCGGCGATCTCGTCGCACTTCACCGTCAAGACTTGGGCGAGGTCGGGAAAGACATCGGTCGTTCCAAGACTGCCAGCCTCATCTTCCTGGATGAAAGACTTGGGCATCTTCGTCTTCCAGAACTTGATCGAGAGCGCCTCATCAAATTCGGAAAAGAGCGCGCACTGGAGGGAGCCGGCCCCGTGACGGTCGGCATCGATCTTGGATATATCAAAACGATTCTGTCTCACGCCGCAGCTGTGCACGGCGTCGTTGTCTCAACCGAACCAATCGATCTCGCCCGGATAGCTCTTGGACATCTCGGGCTTGTCGGAAAAGGCGATGAGCGTGATCGCCGTCCCACGCAGGACGAACTCGATGGTATTATCTCGGCATCGGAAGCAAATATTCGGCAACAAATTCCAGTTGGTCGCGTCATCCGATTTGCGGTCGCAACCGCAATGCGCCAAGACGAAATTGCAAGAGTTGAATGGCGCGATTTCGATGCCAGCAATCGAATGCTCCTCATTCGAAATCGGAAGGATCCCCGAAAGAAGAAGGGCAATGACCAGCGAATTCCTCTGTTGGATGTATCAGGCTATGACGCTTGCAAGATCATTGAGGAGCAAGGACGTTTCTCGAATATTCGCGAAGGCCGGATTTTTCCTTACAACGGACGATCCGTAGGAACAGCATTTCGTCGGCAGTGTCGGAAATTGAAGATCGATGACCTTCACTTTCACGATTTGCGTCACGAAGGCACGAGCCGCCTTTTCGAAGCTGGATTTTCCATCGAACAGGTCGCACTCGTCACCGGGCACAAGGATTGGAAAATGCTACGCCGATACACTCACCTGAAGCCAGAAGCACTCCACTCAATCCGTTCGATGCGGGTTGCCTGATATCCATTCTGATCGAATTAATGCATGGTCGCCTTCACCGGATCGGCAGCAATAAGCGGCTACCGCTAATAGAAATGAAGCACCAGAGCATGTCGGAATGCGATCCGGCGCTCGCGTTAAGTTACTGAAAATGCTGGAGGGGATGAAGGGAGTCGTTCCTTCGTATTCAGCTTGGAAGTCGGCAAATTTCCGCAATGTTTTCAAAAGCCGTTCCGACATTTTGCA
>JBDTCP010000028.1:0-18207 GCA_039923555.1 Nitrobacter sp. | reverse complement strand
CATGCCGTCGACGGTGGCCTTGATCAGTTCGATCGGCGTCAGCATGTTGGCATCGATCGCCTTGATCCAGTCGTCGCGGGTCCAGTTGCGGAAATCGCCGGGCGGCGGACCTCCGGCATTGTTGATCAGGATATCCGGGTTCGGACACGCCTTCAGCGCAGCGTCGCGACCCGCCGGCGTGGTGATGTCGCCGGCGACCTCCTTCACGTCGACGCCGGGATATGCCTTGCGAATCTCGGCGGCGGTTTCCGCAAGCGGCCCGGCGCCGCGTGCGGTCAGCGTTACGTTGACGCCTTCCGCCGCCAGCGCGACGGCGCAAGCGCGCCCCAAGCCTTGCTCGATGCGCATACCAGCGCGTGGCGGCCTTTGATCCCGAGGTCCACTGGTCACTCCCGCTGTGCTGTCTGGAAAATGAAGGCCTCTGCAGAGAAAATGAAGCGGATTCCTGAACCACCACACTAGTTTTTCGTGTCGCTCACCACAACGCCAGCGGATTTTCCGATCGGCCGCCATCTTGTGGGATCACCCATTGCAAGGTTCCTTTTTTCCACGTCGCCGACCCGTCCTCGCGTCATGCGTGGCTTGCGTGGTTACCTCCAGTCGCCGATGCCTCATTGCCGCCGCCGTGGTAGGGTGCTGTTTCGGCAACCCGGAGAGACTGTTGAGCGGCGTAACCCCAGATCCATCCAGGCAGGCCCGCGACCGGCGTGCAGCGTCGGGACTTGGACTGACGCAGGCCTTGCAGCGCGCAAGATGGGCGATTGCTTGGGAGAGGGGCTGGCCGCATCTGGCGAGGCTGCTCAGCTTCGCCGGGTTGTTTCTGGCCGTATCCTGGGCTGGTCTGTGGCTCGTATTGCCAGCGGCAGGACGCGCCGTTGGCCTTGTGGCATTTGCCCTGCTGGCGCTGGCGGCGGTGGTGCCCGCCATCAGGTTCCGCTGGCCCAGCCGCGAAGAGGGGCTGAGCCGGCTCGACCGCAGCGCCGGTATCCATCATCGTCCGGTGACTGCGCTCGCTGACACTGTCGCGACCCAGGATCCGGTCGCGCTGGCGTTGTGGCAGGCGCAGCGCGCGCGCACGCTGGCTTCGATCAAACGTATTCGCGCCGGATTGCCGGCGCCGCGGCTGCCGATGCATGACCGCTGGGCGCTGCGCGCGCTGGTGATGGTACTGCTGGTCGTCACCTATATCGCCGCTGGCGGCGACCGAACCGAGCGGGTCGCTGCTGCGTTCGACTGGAACGGCGTGTGGGCGCCGGCCAATGTGAGGGTCGATGCGTGGGTTGCGCCGCCGCTTTATACCGGCAGGCCTCCGATCATCCTGTCATCGGCCAAGAAGGATTCCGCGTCATCCGATACCGCGGCGCTCCCGGTGCCCGCGGGCAGCACGCTGATCGTGCGCTCAAGCGGAGGCAATCTCGACATCGCGGTCAGCGGCGGCGTGACTGAATCGGCCCCAGCCGACAAGCCTCCGGAAGGCACGAACGAGCGGCATTTCACCATTGCCACGGACGGCGCGGCCCATGTGCGTGCGCCGTCGGGACAGCCGCAATGGAAATTCAGTGCGATTGCCGATCGCGCACCGGCCATAACGCTGGCAAAGGATCCGGAACGTCAGGCGCGCGGATCGTTGCAGATGTCCTACCACATGGAGGATGATTACGGCGTGACCGAAGCCCATGCGGTATTTTCGGTCCGAACTGAATCCGCTTCAAATCCAAACGAGGCTTCAAAGGACGGTGTGACCGGACGTCCGCTGTTTGACGCGCCGCAGTTCGCGCTGGTGCTTCCGAATGCGCGAACCCGCAACGGGGTCGGGCAGACCGTCAAGGATCTGAGCGAGGATCCCTATGCCGGCGCCAACGTGACGCTGACGCTGACCGCGCGCGACGACGCCGGGAACGAGGGACGCAGCGAGCCGTTCAACATGCGCCTGCCGGAACGCGTGTTCACCAAACCGCTTGCGCGCGCGCTGATCGAGCAGCGCCGTATCCTGGCGCTGGACGCCAATCAGAACGCAAAGGTCTATACCGCGCTCGATGCCCTCTTGATCGCGCCGGAGGTGTTCACCCCCAAGGCGGGCGAGTACCTCGGTCTTCACAGCGTGGCCCGGCAGCTCGAGGAGGCGCGCACGGACGCGCAGTTGCGCGAGGTTGTCGCCAGCCTTTGGGCGCTCGCCGTCAGCATCGAGGATGGCAATATCACCGACGTCGACAAGGCGTTGCGTGCGGCGCAGGACGCGCTGAAGGATGCCTTGGAGCGGGGCGCGAGCGACGAGGAGATCAAGAAGCTCACCGAGAACCTGCGAGCGGCACTGGACAAGTACCTGCAGCAGTTGGCCGAACAGATGCGCAACAATCCGCAGCAACTGGCGCGCCCGCTCGACCGCAACACCAGGGTCATGCGTCCGCAGGACCTCGACAACATGATCGAGCGCATGGAGCGCCTGTCGCGGTCCGGCGACAAGGACGCCGCCAAGAAGTTGCTCGATCAGTTGCAGCAGATGCTCGAGAATCTGCAGATGGCGCAGCCGGGCCAGGGTCAGGGCGAGAATGGAGACATGCAGCAGTCGCTGAACGAACTCGGCGACATGATCCGCAAGCAGCAGCAGTTGCGTGACAAGACCTACAAGCGGGGTCAGGATTCGCGACGCGACCGTATGCGCGACAACGGTCAAGGCGATCACAACGCGATGGACGGCTTGCAGCAGGATCAGCAGGCGCTGCATGACAGACTCGGGAAACTGCAGCAGGAACTTGCCAAACGCGGCATGGGGCCGGGCCAGCGCGGCCAGCAGGGGCAGGAGGCCGGTCAGGACGGCGAAGATGGTCTCGGTCAGGCCGATTCCGCCATGGGTGACGCCGACGGACGGCTTGGCGAAGGCAATGCCGACGAGGCCGTCGATGCGCAAGGTCGGGCGCTGGATGCCCTCCGCAAAGGTGCCCAGAGCCTTGCCGAAGCCATGCAACAAAGCGGCGAAGGCGAGGGGCAGGCTGAAGACGGGCCGGGCAGTCAGGCTGGCGGTCGGGAAAGCGGCGGCAATCAGACCGACCCGCTGGGGCGTCCGTTGCATGGCAGGGAACTCGGCAATGATCTGACCGTCAAGATTCCCGGCGAGATCGACGTGCAGCGCGTCCGCCGGATTCTGGAAGAACTGCGCCGCCGCCTCGCCGATCCGTCACGGCCGAAGATCGAACTCGACTATATCGAGCGGCTGCTCAAGGATTACTGATCGTTCGAGTCTAATATGTCGCGTCCCGTTAGCGCTTGTCCGTCTGGCGCACCGTTAGCGCGCCGGCGACGGCGGCGCGGATATCGGCCACCGAGAACGGCTTTGTGATAACGTCATGCACGATGGCATTGAGACCCGAGGCGCGCTCGCGCTGATCGGCGAAACCCGTCATCAGCAGGATGATCAGATCGGGGAAATCGCGCGCGGCAGCAAGGGCAAGGGCGATGCCATCCATGATCGGCATCTTGATGTCGGTGAGCAGCAGATCGAAGGCGCGCGCGTCGCCCGTCAGGATATCCAGCGCTTCGGCGCCGTCGGCCGCGGTGACGGTCTCGTGGCCGTCCATGGCGACGGCGCGGGCAACCAGCGACCGCATCGAGTCTTCGTCATCGGCGATCAGAACACGCGCCACGAATTACGCTCCGTCTCCTGCGGCAAGGTCCTGCCGGTTGAAGAAACGAACATCGATGCTGCTGCCTTCCGGTGGCGGGGATGCCAGCCGTGAACGGAACCAGGCTTTTTCGCCTGGCTTGAGCGAGGTCTGTTCCAGCACCGCGTTCCACGCGTAGATTTCCGTGTCGTGCGCGTCACGGACGCTGAAGCGCAGACGCGGCAATTCGACCGGCTTCCGGGTTTGCGCGACGATCATGCCTTCGATCACCAGCACCGGCTTGTCGCCGACGGTTTCGGTCGACATCTTGACGTCCCTGAACGCCAATCCACGCAGGTTCACTTCCAGCCCGGCCAGCCGGTAGAACGTCGCGGTTTGCGGCAGCAACCGCACAATCTCGACGCGCCAGATGACGAGGGCGAGCACCATGCCGACCATCGCGGCGCAGAGGGTGGTCAGATTGATCGCGGGCACGCGCAGCGCGAATGAGGGCTTGGGCGGGGCGCGAAACCGCGAGGCGCGGATTGAAAGCGGAGGTTCGTCATTGTGGGGTTCATTGTCCTGTTGCGCCAATGACGCCCAGGCGCCGCCGGAATCCCGCGGCGGATCGGTGACCTCCAGAGATTCCGGTAGCTCGCTGGCGATCGACGGACTCTCCACGGAGGGGGTTTCGTCGGCCTGTGAAAGTTCGTTCCATCCCGCTGCCTCGTCCGCTTCCGCCATGACGGGAACGCGAACCTCGGTCACAGCCATACCCTCAGGCGTCGCCAGCCATGTTTCCTTGCAGCGCGCGCAGCGGACGGTACGGCCCGCTTCGCCGAAACTTGCGGGATTGACCGCATAGGATGTCGTACAATGAGGGCAGACAATGTGCATGGACGAATCGCTGGAATGACGCTGCCCGGAGTCTAGGCGTCGACCGTTAACGAATCGGAAACCATAACCGACGCACAACGGGATCGATCGATAGCAGCCGTTCCGGAACCCGCGGGACCCACAGTGTCCGGGACGTTGACGCAGTCTGTCCGGTCCCGCGTCACATCGAACGGAGCGAGCATTGGTCCGGTTCGAAAATGTAGGTTTACGCTACGGGCTCGGCCCGGAGATTTTGCGCGACCTCAGTTTCCACATTCCGGCCCATTCCTTCCAATTTCTCACCGGCCCGTCCGGTGCCGGGAAAACCTCCCTGCTGCGGCTGTTGTTTCTGTCGCTACGGCCGACGCGCGGATTGGTCAACCTGTTCGGTCACGACGTCTCGCTGCTGGGCAAGGACGCGATCGCCGATCTGCGCACGCGTATCGGCATCGTGTTGCAGGACTTTCGCTTACTCGATCACATGACCACCTACGAGAACGTCGCATTGCCGTTCCGGGTGATGGGGCGAGATGAGTCAACCTACCGGCGCGAAGTCATCGATCTCCTGAAATGGGTGGGTCTCGGCGAGCGCATGGATGCGCTGCCGCCGATCCTGTCCGGCGGCGAGAAGCAGCGCGCGGCGATCGCCCGCGCCGTGATTGCGCGGCCGCATCTGCTGCTGGCGGACGAGCCGACCGGCAACGTCGATCCGACGCTGGGACGGCGGTTGCTGCGGCTGTTCATCGAACTGAACAAATCCGGCACGGCGGTCATCATCGCCACCCACGACATCACGCTGATGGACCAGTACGACGCGCGGCGGCTGGTGCTGCATCAGGGACGGCTGCACATCTATGAGTAGCGCAGGCGACGACCACGGCGTCCTGATGGACCTCGGGAAGGAACGCCCGCAGGTGCCGGCCCGTGCGCGCAACATGTCGCCGATCGTGCCGCGCGCCTCGATCGCAGGCCGTGCGCTGGTGGCTGTCGTCGCCATCATGACGTTTCTGGCGTCGGTCACGACCGGGGTGGTGCTGCTGGTCAACGCCTCGGCCACGGAATGGCAGTCGGAGGTCGCGAGCGAAATCACCATCCAGGTTCGCCCCGTCGCCGGGCGCGACATCGAGCGCGACGTCACCGCGGTAGCCAATGCGATGCGCGAGCAGCCGGGCATCCTTGATGTCAGGCCGTACACCAGGGAAGAGTCCGGCAAGCTGCTGGAGCCGTGGCTCGGCAGCGGTCTGTCGCTCGACGATCTGCCGGTGCCGCGCATGATCGTGGCGCGGGCCGCGCCGGGGACCAGGCTCGACGTCGAAGGGCTTCGCAGCCATGTCACGCAACTGGTGCCGTCGGCCAGCGTGGATGACCATCGCGCCTGGATCGACCGGATGCGATCGATGACCGGCGCGACGGTATTCGCCGGAATCGGCATCCTCGCGCTGGTCATCATTGCAACCATTATTTCGGTGTCCTTCGCCACCCGGGGCGCGATGGCGGCCAATCGCCCGATCGTCGAGGTGCTACATTTCGTCGGTGCGGGCGATCGCTACATCGCCAATCGCTTCCTGCGACATTTCCTGCGACTCGGGCTGGAGGGCGGTGTGATCGGCTGCGTCGCCGCCATGTTGATGTTCGGGTTCTCCGAATCGATCGCCAACTGGTTCTCCGGAACGCCGGTCGGGGATCAATTCGCGGCGCTGTTGGGCACGTTTTCGCTGCGCCCCTCCGGCTATCTCGTGCTGGCCGCGCAGACGATCTTGATCGCGGCGATCACCGGCTGGGCCTCCCGCCGCACACTATTTGCAACGCTGGACGATATCGACTGAATAGGCTGTATCGTCCTCCCCTCTTCTGGGGAACGGGCCGGACTCCACTTCGCCCCAAAACCCATTAAAGTTGAAGAAACCAGGATCATCTGACGGAATGAGCGACCCAACCCGCGATAACCTGCCGGAAGAATCACGCCGGGCGCCCGCGCGGCGCGGCGCGTTGCTCGCGGCTGTCGTGGCCATTGCCGGGATCGCGTTTGTCGGTACCGCGATCGGCTTTGTCGGATTTCTGTCGCAACTGCGCGGCGCCGAAACCAAACCCTCCGGCAACGCCGACGGCATCGTCGTACTCACCGGCGGCTCGTCACGGGTCTCCGACGCGATCGAACTCCTGGCTAGCGGCTACGGTAAGCGGCTGCTGATCTCAGGGGTCCATCCGACCAACGGCGTCAGCGATATTTCGCGCTCGCTGCCGGAGAGCCAGCCGCTATTGAAATGCTGCGTCGATCTCGATCGCTCCGCGGTCAACACCCGGAGCAATGCCAGCGAGACGCGACGCTGGGTCGACGAGCGCGGCTTCCATTCCCTGATCGTTGTGACGTCGAACTATCACATGCCCCGCGCCATCGTCGAATTGTCGCACGCGATGCCGGACATCACGCTGATTCCATTCGCGGTGGTCGGTGAGAAGTGGCGCGAGGAGCCGTGGTGGACGAGTAGTGCGACGCTGCGGCTCTTGCTATCGGAATATGTCAAATACATCGCTGCGGAAGTGCGGGTTCGCCTGGCCTATCTCGGCCTCGAACTGGCTCCCGAAATCGGCGATCAGCCCACCGAATCGATTGTGCCGCGCAAACCGGCGACGGCCCAGGCCAGGTAGTTGGGATCGGATTTTCGATGGTTTCGATTTTTTTGCGTTCGTTGATTTACAACGTCTTGTTCTATGCGATGCTGGTGTTCTGGATCCTCGCCGGAATCCCGACATTCCTGATGCCGCGCTGGGGCATTCTCAATATCGCCAAGTATTGGGGGCTCAGCAGCATCTGGCTGATGCGCGTGGTCTGCAACACGAAGACCGAGTATCGCGGCGTTGACAAGATTCCGCCGGGCCCGTTGATCATTGCGTCGAAGCACCAGTCGATGTGGGAGACCTTCGCGCTGCTTCAATTCGTCGATCAACCGATTTTCATTCTGAAACGCGAGCTGAACTGGATTCCATTCTTCGGCTGGCATCTGATGAAAGGGGGTATGATCGGCATTGATCGCAAGGCCGGCGTCCGCTCGCTCAAGATGCTGGCCCGCGTCACGCAGGAGCAGATGCATCGCGGGCGTCAGCTCATCATTTTCCCGGAAGGGACGCGGCGGCCGGTCGGGGCGCCGCCGGCGTACAAGAGCGGTGTCGCCCTGATCTATGCCGAGGGCGACGTGCCATGCGTGCCGGTGGCACTCAATTCCGGCCTGTGCTGGCCGCGGCGGACGTTCCTGCGCTATCCGGGAACGATTACGGTCGAGTTCCTCGATCCGCTGCCGCCGGGATTGCGGCGCAATGAATTCATGTCGCGGCTGACAGCTTCGATCGAGGACGCAACCAATCGCCTTGTTGAGGCCGGACGGCTCGAGCAGGCGCAATTGTTCGGGCGCGTGCCGGGTCCGGCGGCCAAGATCTAACCCCGCACCGGCGCATCATCGCGCAGCAACCCGGCCAACTGGTGAAGTTTCGGATCGCGAAAGCCCTGTGCCTCGATCGACTTCACGGTGGACAGCACGTAGTCGCGATTATGTCCGGAGCGGCCATGGCCCTGCCGGACATAACGGACCTGGTCCGCCATTGTCAGCCGCCCGGCATACTGGACGTGACCACGGTCGACGACGTAGGCCATGGCGCTGACCCGCCGGCGGGCATCGTCCTCAAGCCAGACGGAGCGCATCACTTCGCGATAGACGTGAGTGGTCTGCTCGCGCTCGCGCAGGTACGCGATCGTTGCCACACGCCGGCTAGCCGCAACCCGGAACGCGATGCCCCGGCAGGCGCCTCCGCGGTCGAGGCCGAGAACCAGCCCCGGCTTCTCGGGCGTTCCGCGATGGTCGAACGAATAGACGCAGAGCGCCCGGTGCTCGCCGATAAGCCGTGCCGAAATCTGCTCGGCAAAATCGAATCCCGGTCGCCACATCAGCGAGCCATAGGCAAACACCCAGAGATCGCCGTCGGAATGGCCGGAACCCAGCTCGGATTGTCGTTGCGCATTCATCGCGCTCAGGCCTAGCGCGTATTCCGCAAAAGTGGATGCCGGTTTTGCGATCAGAATACGCGTAAATTATTAAACGAGAGCATTTCTTACGGCTAACCGGATTCCACTGAGCCGGAAAATCCTCTAGCAGACCCGCGCAGCCAGGCGAAGCGGAATTGAAAGGTGCTGGTCTTGTCGGATCGGCGCGACTATTGTCGGCAGCGACCGCCGATTTGACAAAATTCACGGGTCTACGTCCCCGCATGACCGACACAACCATCGTCCAAAAGTACCGTCGTTGGCCTGTCTTTGTCATGCCCGTGCTGGTGGCCATCGCAGCCGTGGCGTGGAGCGCGTTCTGGTTCTATGCGGCCTCGCAGGTCGATCAGACCGTCGATGCTTGGCGCGCGCGCGAAGCCGCATCAGGGCGCATCTATGATTGTGCCAAACGGACTGTCGCGGGTTATCCGTTCCGTCTGGAGGTTCACTGTGAGGGCGCGACCGTCGCGCTGAAATCGCAGACGGCCGATCAGGCGGCGGCGCAGGCGCCGCCCGTGACGGTAAGCCTCGGCGACATTCTCGTGGTCGCACAGATTTACACGCCAAAACTGCTGATCGCGGAGTTCAAGTCGCCCGCGACTTTGTCCCAGCGCGGGCAGCCCGAGATGGTTGTCAACTGGAGCGTCGCGCGCAGCAGCATCATCGGACTGCCCGGCATTCCGCAGAGTGCGGATCTCGTATTCGACGATCCCACGATCGATCGGATCGCGGCCTCGGTTCAGACTCTGGTTGCGCGCGCCAAACATGTCGAACTGCACGGCCGCATTGCCGAGAACTCTACGCCGGATCATCCGGCGATCGAGAGCGTCCTTGAATTGACCGGAGCAACCCTTCAGGACGTTCATCCGCTCCTGACCACGCCGTTTGATGTCGATGTCCGCGCGATGGTGCGCGGCCTGAAGGATTTCACGCCAAAGCCCTGGCCGGTGCGGTTGCGCGAATTGCAGGCGGCGGGCGGCCGCATCGAGATCATGCAGTCGCGCATCCAGCAGGGCGATCTGATCGCGATTGCCGCCGGCTCGCTTAGTCTCACCGCCACGGGACATCTCGACGGCGAGTTGCAGATGACGGTCACCGGGTTCGAGAAGGTGATTCCCGCGCTCGGGATCGACAAGATGCTGGACCAGGACGTGCCGCAAGGCACCCTCGACAAGGTCGCGCCCGGTGTGAAGACGCAGGATCTCAACAAACTGTTCGGGGCACTGGATCGGGCGATACCGGGACTGGCCAACGCCGTGCGCCAAAACGCCAACGTCGGCATCGCCGCAGGCATTAATGCGCTCGGTCAGGAGACAACGCTGGAAGGCAAGAAGGCGCGCTCTTTCCCGTTGAAATTCGTCGATGGAGCAATTTTTATCGGGCCGCTGAAGGTAGCTCAGACGCCGCCGCTGTTCTGATCGAGCGCTGACATCTGCCCTAGCTGTCATGCGCGGGCTTGACCCGCGCATCCATTGCACTTCGTAAGAAGATGGATTTGCCGGATCAAGTCCGGCAATGACCACTAAAGTTTCTTCGGAGACGTTGTGTTCAACCGCCCAAAATCGGGCGCCGACGAATCCTGTCCGATCTCGACGATGCCGCGGCGGATCGCGCGGGTGCGGGTAAAATGCTCGAACAGCGCGTCGCCGTCGCCACGGCGCATGGCGCGCGTGAGTTTGGAGAGGTCCTCGCTGAAGGTGCCGAGCATTTCCAGCACCGCGTCTTTGTTGCTCAAAAATACGTCGCGCCACATGGTGGGGTCGGACGCCGCGATACGGGTGAAGTCGCGAAAGCCGCCGGCGGAGAATTTCATCACTTCCGAGGATGTGACCTCGCCGAGTTCGTCTGCGGTGCCGACGATGGTGTAGGCGATCAGATGCGGCAGATGGCTGGTGATCGCCAGCACCAGATCGTGGTGCTCGGGCGTCATCGTCTCGACCTTGGCGCCGATCGCGGTCCAGAACGCGCGCAGTCTGTCGACCGCGGCAGGATCGGTCCCCTCAGGCGGCGTCAGAATGCACCAGCGGTTGATGAACAGCTCAGGAAACCCGGAATCCGGGCCTGAATGCTCGGTGCCGGCCACCGGATGCGCAGGCACGAAATGCACGCCGGCGGGCAGGTACGGCGCCATGTCGCGGACGACGGCGCCCTTCACCGATCCGACGTCGGAGATGATGGCGCCCGGCTTGAGGTGAGAAGCGATCTCCTGCGTCACCGCTCCGCACGCTCCGACTGGAATGCAGAGGATCACGAGGTCGGCCTCATCAGCGGCTTCGGCATTGGTTTCCACCACGCGATCGACGATGCCCAGCTCCATCACGCGTGCCCGGGTCTCGGCGGAGCGCGCAGTGGTGACGATTTCGCCGGCGAGGCCTTTCGCACGCGCGGCGCGCGCAATCGAACCGCCGATCAGGCCGAAGCCGATCAGCGCGATCCGCTGGAATGAGGGCGCTGCAGTCATTTCTGCGCCATGAAGTCGCGCAAGCCGTCCGCCACCAGGCGGTTGGCTTCCTCGGTGCCGATCGTCATGCGCAGGGCGTGCGGCAGACCGTAGTTATCGAGCGCGCGCAGCACGAGACCACGTTTGGTCAGGAATGCGTCGGCCTCAGACGCGGTCTTGCCCTTGGTGGTCGGGAAGTGGATCAAGATAAAGTTTGCCACGCTTGGCGTCACCTTGAGGCCGAGCGTGGTCACTTCGTCCGTCAGCCAGTTGCGCCACTTTTCCGTATGCACCTTCGACATCTGGACGTGCGCGGAGTCCTCGATCGCGGCAACGGCCGCGCGCATCGCCGGCGTTGAGACGTTGAACGGACCGCGGATACGGTTGATCGCATCGACGACGTGCGCCGGACCGAACATCCAGCCGATCCGCAGCGCGGCAAGGCCGTGGATCTTGGAGAAGGTGTGCGTCAGCACGGTGTTCTCGGTTGTCGCCACCAGTTCGATGCCGAGCTCGTAGTCGTTGCGCGACACATAATCCGAATAGGCGGCGTCGAGCACCAGCAGTACGTGCGGCGGCAGCCCTGCGCGCAACCGTTTGACTTCATCGAAAGCCAGGTAGGTGCCGGTCGGATTGTTTGGATTGGCGAGCCAGACCATCTTCGTCTTCGGCGTGACCCGCTCAAGGATTGCGTCGACGTCGGCGGTGTAATCGGTCTCCGGCGCGACGATGTTTTTCGCGCCGTTTGCCAACGTCGCGATCGGATATACCAGAAAGCCGTGCGTGGTCGAGATCGCCTCGTCGCCGTGGCTGAGATAGGTGTGCGCGAGCAGATTGAGGACTTCGTCGGATCCCGCGCCGCAGATGATGCGGTCCGGGTCGAGTCCGTAGGCGCGTCCGATGGCTTCGCGCAGCACGCGCGAGGTACCCTCCGGATAGTCCTCCAGATGCGCCACGACATTGCGGTAAGCGTCCATCGCCTTCGGCGACGGGCCGAACGGCGTTTCGTTGGCCGACAGCTTGAACACCTTGCGGCCCGCTTCCGGCACCGGGCTCTTGCCGGGCGTATAGGGCGCAATATCGAGAATGCCGGGATTCGGTACCGGTCGGGACATCATTGGCTCCGGACTATCGGGACTTAGGCGTCGGCTGCCCCGCTGGAAGGCATCGTATAGCGTGTTGCGTGGCTGCCGACGAGGGCCGTCGAACGGACCGATGCGCCAGCTTCGATCAGCGCCGATTTGATCGTGTCGAGGCTGGTGTCTCCCGTGACGGACACCAACAGGGCCGCGCCGTCAAAGGCAGTATCGGGCACGGCAACGATCTCGGCGAACGGCGACAGCGCTCGGGCGGTATCGGCCTTCCAGCCGGAGACGCGCACGCTCCAGGTTTCCACTTCGGTGACCCGCGCATCGTCTGCGACGCGTGAGATCACGAACACTGGCAGCGCAGCCGGATGGTCGGCGCGCTCGATGAAGGGCAGGCGGGCGATGATTTTCGGTGCGCCGTCGGCTTCGAGCGCCAGCCACCATGGCGTACGGCTCGATGTCGCCGAGACCAAAGCTAGGTCGCCCTTCGAATTCGCCACCGCTTCGACGGCCGCTTGCGCATTGAAATGCGGCACGAATGGCACCGTGAAGCCGAAGTGGAAGCGTGCAGAATCCCGCATTGCGGATTCGCCGGGTGACAGATCGGCATGCAGCGAGAAAGGCGCCTGCACGTAGGTGAAGGTCGAGATGATGACGCGCCAGATACTCTCAACGGTATCGAGTGGCAGGATGCCGCGATGGCGCTGCGCCAGCCGCCGCATCATGTCGGCCTCGCGTGCCGGACGGAATGCGGAGCCAACTTCCTGGGTTTGCTTCACCGAGATCAGGCGATCGATGATGTCGCCGCGCTGCATCAGCAGGCGGTGAACCTGATCGTCGATGGCGTCGATCTCTTTGCGCAGCTCCGGCAGGGAGGGCGGCGCCGTCGGTATTTTGTCCATGAATGCAACTCGTCAGCCGCGCGAACGGGGCGGCCGGTGGTCCGGTCTAACATTCGCATCTCGTTTCAACGAGTGTCTTTGCGAATGTTAAATTGCGAACGTTAAATTCACTCGACTAGCGGCTGCATTGATAGAAAAGACGGCGCATGAAAGCAAAGAAAACATTGCCCGCCGTCGCCGCGGTCGCGGCCGGAAGAAGCTGGTCCGACCTGACTTGCCTTGACGAAAAGCGCACGCGGGACTAGTTTCCGGCCATTCCGTGGTCATTTGAGCCGGCCGGCTTGCAGCCACGTTAAACAACTCGCTAAACAGGCCGGGGACAGCAAAATCCTGATCCCGGCCGAACACATGTTCAGGCCGGGTTTTTATGGCCTGTCGTCCGGTGGTTTCTCGAAACCGTCGGGGAGGTCAGTGTCAGGATGGTAAACACGCAGTCGATCCCGGGTCCTGCTCACGCCGAGGACCGCACCCATGAGGCGGACCATCCGACCTCGCAGGTCGCGATGTTCGCCGGCGATCAGCCGCTGCGGCTTGATTGCGGCATCGATCTCGCGCCGTTTCAGATCGCCTACCAGACCTATGGCCAACTCAATGCCGGAAAATCCAACGCCATCCTGGTCTGCCACGCACTGACCGGCGACCAGCATGTCGCAAATGAACATCCGGTCACCGGCAAGCCGGGCTGGTGGGTGACTTTGGTGGGGCCGGGCAAGCCGCTCGACACCAACAAATATTTCATCATTTGCTCGAACGTGATTGGAAGCTGCATGGGCTCGACCGGCCCGGCTTCCATCAATCCTGCGACCGGGGTGACGTGGGGTCTCGATTTTCCGGTCATCACTATTCCCGACATGGTGCGTGCGCAGGCGATGCTGATCGATCGGCTCGGCATCGACACGCTGTTTTCGGTGGTCGGCGGGTCCATGGGCGGCATGCAGGTGCTGCAATGGTGTGTGGCCTATCCGCGGCGCGTGTTTTCCGCACTGCCGATCGCGTGCAGCACGCGCCACTCCGCGCAGAACATTGCGTTTCACGAGTTGGGACGGCAGGCGGTGATGGCCGATCCGGACTGGCGCGACGGACGCTATGTCGAGCAGGGCACCCATCCTCATCGCGGCCTCGGCGTTGCACGAATGGCCGCGCACATCACCTATCTGTCCGACGCGGCGCTCCACCGCAAATTTGGACGGCGGATGCAGGACCGCGAGCTGCCAACATTTTCGTTCGACGCGGATTTTCAGGTCGAAAGCTATCTTCGTTATCAGGGATCGTCGTTCGTCGAGCGCTTCGATGCCAACAGCTACCTCTATCTGACGCGGGCGATGGATTATTTCGACGTTGCCGCCGACCATAACGGCGTGCTGGCTGCCGCGTTTCGCGATACGCGGACCCGGTTCTGCGTGGTGTCGTTCACGAGCGACTGGTTGTTTCCGACCTCGGAATCGCGCGCAACCGTGCACGCGCTCAATGCCGGTGGCGCCCGAGTCTCGTTCGCGGAGATCGAGACCGATCGCGGCCACGACGCCTTCCTGCTCGACGTTTCCGAATTTTTCGACATCACCCGTGCGTTCCTGGAATCGGCGGGCAAGACCCGCGGCTTGACGGCGGCAGGTGAGTAAGATGAGCGGACAGCAACAGCCCCTGCCGCTGAACGACGTGACGCCGCCAAGGGACAGCCGCTATCGCAGTGATCATCTCCTGCTGGCCGAGATGATCGAACCCGATTCAAAAGTCCTGGATGTCGGCTGCGGCGACGGCGACCTTTTGCAACTGCTCGAGACGCGCGGCATCGACGGTCGCGGCATCGAATTGTCACGCGAGGGCGTCAATCGTTGCGTCGCCAAGGGTCTCGCGGTGGTCCAGGGCGATGCCGACACCGACCTCGTCAACTATCCCGATGACGCCTTCGACTATGTGATCCTGTCGCAGACCTTGCAAGCCACGCGGCAGCCGAAGGCCGTGCTGGAAAATCTGCTGCGGATCGGCCGCCGCGCCATCGTCTCGTTCCCGAATTTCGGCTTCTGGAAGATGCGGATTCAACTGCTGATCGGCGGCCACATGCCGCGCACGGAGAACCTGCCGGCGACCTGGTACGACACGCCGAACATCCATTTCTGCACCATCAAGGATTTTGTCCAGCTCTGCGACGAGATCAACGTCAAGATGGAGCGCGCCGTCGCGCTCGATCTCTACGGCCGGCCGCTGCGATTCATCGCGCCGTGGTGGTTCTGGAATATGTTCGGCGAGCAGGGCGTGTTTCTGCTCAGCCGGGTGGAGAAGAACAAGTAGCGAACCTCGCGACGAGCCTTCTTGAGATAGAGGCTCGATTCCATGCAGGCGTTGTCCTCGTCACGGACGATAAATCAGGGTCGGTGTACCCCGCGCCCAATCCATGCTCGAGTTCGTGAAGCGACGCTCGGCCGCCCTTGAAGGTGCGCAAGGTGAAGGCAGAGCCCGTGGCCCAAAGCAGCACATGGTCTTCATGAAGAAGATTGTTTGCTGATGGTTGCCACAAACGAAAAGCAAGATCGACGATAGGCGAAGACGTAAGCGTGTGATCTGGGCTGCGCACCATATGGCTTTGATTTCACAGGAAAAATATTTCCATCACGGCGTTGGGTGCAGCTTCCCTTCAGCCCCGAAATGATCCTCTAACGACCGCGACAATCCTGTTGCTTCACATCGTGTTGCCATTTTTTAGACATATTTAACCTTTTTAGGCGGGTTGCGCTGATTCTTGTTCGGGGTAGCGCGGGGGCCACCGGAGGGTGTCCACCAAGGCGGACACCGGAGGGTGTCTTACAAAGGATGGGTGGATGTTTCAGTTAGTTGCGTTGCGCCAATTGCCGCGTATTTTGGCACTGGCGGTGTGTGCGTTGGCAGTCGTCGCATTCGCGACGCCGGCTTCGGCGAGGCCTCATCATCGCGCGGGACATCACGCGCACGTTCATCACAAACATCATCATCACGTCAGACGGCACCACAGGCATCGCCATCACAGGCACCACCACGCGCGGATGTCGCGCTGGAATGCCAACGTTGCGCGCATGAACGCGCATGGGTTTGGCAATGCCAACGCCGCCCTGACACAGGAAACCGGATTTTCGGGCGGGGGCTTCGTTTCGAACGTCGTCTCCGAAGCACGCCGCTATATCGGCGGAAATCCGACCGGCCGCAGCCGGCTCTGGTGCGCGCGCTTCATGAACATGGTTCTAAAGCGCTCCGGGCATTCGGGAACAGGCTCCGACATGGCGAGTTCATTCGCGCACTACGGGCGCCGGGTCTCCGGCCCGCAGGTCGGCGCCATCGCTGTCATGGGCCGACGCGGCGGCGGCCATGTCGGCGTCGTCAGCGGCATCGATCGCCATGGCAATCCCATTATTGTCTCGGGCAATCATGGCCATCGCGTCGCCGAATCAACTTATCCGCGCGGGCGCATCTACGCCTACGTGCTGCCGAACTGAGGCACGGTGCCGCCCTTTGCCTTGGCAGAGGGTGCTCAGCGAACGAGGGCGGCGGGGACAAGCCCCGCTCATCCACGGTTAGTCCGTACCAGTTTGTCCTCGGGGAGAGATAAAAAACGCCGGCCTCCGTTTACAGGAGCAATTCCCGAAGCGTTTCGACTTTATCGTCTGTCCTGATCGTGCCGCCGGTGACGACTTCCGCATAGACCCCGCAATCGCAATGCCCCAGCGTTCGCATCAGCGTGTGCGGAATGTTGAGGTCGCGGGCGGCGGTTTCCGGATCGACGTTGGTCGCTGCGCAACGAACGATCCGCTTGACCACCTTGAGGCGGACGTCGCCGATCGCGAGCGTACGCCCGAGCAGGTCGAGTTCGCTCCAGGCCGGCCAGCCACGGACGTAAAGATTGGCGCGGAAGCGTAGCGGGTGAACCGGTTGCCCGACCATTTTCTCGATAGCGGCGACGCTGCCGAGGTTGATGATCGAGACCACCTTCTTTGCCACGTCCGAAAAACTATGTCCGTCGCCGACGAGAATCTTCGGCGGTCCCTTCAGTTCCCGCGTGAAGTTGGCGGCGAAGAACCGCTCGATCGCGGCGCGGCCCTGCGCCGTGCCGAGGTCGGCACGCACCGCCTCCTCGCCGTTGGCCTGGATGGTGAGGATGCGACTGGCGTCGTCGTAGCGGCTGTGCAGCGCGGCGAGCCGCTCATCGCGCATCAGCATCAGGAACCGGGTCTTGGGGAAATACTGAGGCGCGGTCGGATCGAAACCGGTGGGGCCATTCTCGATGGCATAGCTGCGGTCGCCGGGAACGGTCTTGCCCGGGCTGAGGGTCGCATGGGACAGGGTTTCGGCGGACAGGCCTTTGACGGGATAGCGGTAAAGGGCAGCAAGAGCCGCATCCGGAATGGCTGACATGGCGCTTTTTAAGGGATTCCGGCCGGCCATGCCATCGGCTTTGAAAATGCCGGGGCGCCCCTTCATTTTTTGGGAGCGTATTCCTACATTTGACGCGGGCCGGGTTGAACGATCCGGCGTTCAGACCGCTGCCGCTTGAGGAATATCAACGCGGTCGGCGGAAACCCAAAGAAGATGTTGCTTTTGTGCCTTCGGGGCAGGGGCGGCAGGCTGAGGGAGATTCCATGAATATTGAAAAGTATACCGAGCGCGTGCGCGGCTTCATCCAGTCGGCGCAATCGCTCGCGGCGCGCGAAGGCCACCAGCAGTTTTCACCCCTGCATGTTCTAAAGGTTCTGCTCGACGACAGCGAAGGCCTGGCGGGAAGCCTGATCGATCGCGCCGGCGGCAATTCGCGCGCGATCTTGAAAGCGACCGAAGCCGCGCTCAGCAAAATGCCGAAGGTGTCGGGCGCTGGCGCGGGCCAGATCTATCTGGCACCTGCAACGGCGCGTGCGTTCGATGCCGCGGAGCAGGCCGCCGAGAAGGCCGGCGACAGCTTTGTCACGGTGGAACGGCTGTTGCAGGCGCTGACGCTCGACAAGGACAGCGACGCCGGCAAGTTACTGAAGGACGGCGGCGTCACGGCGCAGAACCTCAACGCGGCGATCAATGCGCTGCGCAAGGGACGGACCGCGGACAGCGCCACGGCGGAAAACGCCTATGACGCGCTGAAGAAATATTCCCGCGATCTGACGCAAGCGGCGCGCGACGGCAAGCTCGATCCCGTCATCGGCCGCGACGAGGAAATCCGCCGCACGATCCAGGTGCTGTCACGTCGCACCAAGAACAATCCGGTGCTGATCGGCGAGCCCGGCGTCGGCAAGACCGCGATCGCGGAAGGCCT
>JBDTCP010000027.1:0-14803 GCA_039923555.1 Nitrobacter sp. | reverse complement strand
CAGGCCGGACGATAGGCGATCGACTGACTGCGGCGAAACCCGCCATGGGTCAGCAGATCGTTGAGGTCGCCGGCCTTATCGCCGACGAGGTGTGTGAACACCTTGCGCTCGCTGCGGTCGGGCAGATAGGGACACGGCGACGGCGCCGTCAGATAGAATTGTGGAGTGTCACGCGAATGCTGGGTCACGGCTGTCTTGTCAGTCTCCGAAGCATGTCATGCCAAGCATCGCGCCCTAGTGGCCGACCGTCAATCCGGTTGCCTTGATATCAATAGGTTTGAGATGGCTGCGTAGCCGGCGCGCGCATAGAATTGTTGATAATCACGGTTCCCAGCAGCATATCATGCAGAAGCCGGCGGCGTCCGTTGAAGAGACCGACCAGCAGAATGAGCGGCGTAAAGATCGACAGCGAAATCCAGAACAGGATCGCGTGCGTGGCGCCCAGCACAAAATAGCTTGGCGCGCCATACCAGGTCCGCATTTCCAGATCCATCAAACGCATGCCGATGGTCGCCGAATGCGGGCCGCCCAACGACGTGCCGTAATAGACGAGAGCCCAGATTATGGAGGCGGGCCACACCAGCCAGAACAGCGCCCAGCCCAATCCGAGCGTGATCACGCCGAACACCGCGATGAAGATCACTCCGAGAATCACGGGAATCGAAAGCACTACGAGATCGATCAAGAATGCAAAGAAGCGCCGCGTCAGAACGCCGCGAAACAGTTCGGGCTGCATCCAGGGGTCGAATGCATGCTCCCGGAACTCGGCAGAGTTGTCGCGCGCATTGTTTATGCCGCCTTCGGCCATGACCAATCCTCCACGGCACACCTTAGCCGGTCCATCGAAATGGCGACGTTCCGCCGAGTTGCAAGGCCCCGCAACCGTTAACAATGATCGCAAGCGACTGCGGGCGGGACGTCAGCCGTTTTGTTTCAGCTTCGCCGCCGCTGCCGCCGCAAAATAGGTGAGCACACCATCGGCGCCGGCGCGTTTGAAGGCTACAAGGCTTTCCATCATGGCCCGGTCGCCGTCGATCCAGCCATTGCCGGCAGCGGCCGCGATCATCGCGTACTCGCCCGACACCTGATAGGCGAAGGTCGGCATCCCGAATGCGTCCTTCACCCGTCGCACAATATCGAGATAGGGCATACCGGGCTTCACCATCACCATGTCGGCGCCTTCGGCGATGTCCAATTCGACCTCGCGCAGCGCTTCGTCTGAGTTGGCGCTGTCCATCTGGTACGTGCGCTTGTCGCCGGTGAGCATCTTGGCCGAACCGATGGCGTCGCGGAACGGGCCGTAAAACGCCGACGCGTATTTCGCGGCGTAAGCCATGATCTGTACGTCGAAGAATCCGGCCTCATCGAGGGCGTTTCGAATCGCGCCGACGCGGCCGTCCATCATGTCCGAAGGCGCAACAATGTCGCAGCCGGCTTCCGCCTGCACCAGCGCCTGCCGGACCAGCACTGCGACGGTCTCATCGTTGAGGATCCTGCCGTCCTCGATCAAACCGTCATGGCCATGACTGGTGAAGGGATCGAGCGCCACGTCGCAGAGCACGCCGAGGTCCGGAAATTCCTTTTTGATGGCGCGGACCGACTTGCACACCAGATTTTTGGCATTGAGGGCTTCGCTGCCGGTGTCGTCGCGCAGGGCGGGGTCGGTGTAAGGAAACAGCGCGATGCAGGGAATGTTCAGCTTCATCGCGCGTTCGGCGTCGCGCACGCATTGATCGACGCTGATGCGCTCGACGCCGGGCATCGAGGCGACGGGCGCCCGCTTGTTGTTTCCATCGACCACGAACAGCGGCCAGATCAGATCGTCGGTGGTCAGAACGTTTTCACGAACCAGCCTGCGGGCCCATTCCGCCTTGCGGTTGCGGCGCGGCCGGGTCACCAGATCGAGGGGAGCGGCGGCGATGGTGGCCTCGCGGCGGGGTCCATCCCGCATTTCAATAGGACGCCCGAATTTGATCGCCATGTTGCCGACACTCCTGAAGGCGAGAAACGGATTTGATTTGTTTCAATTCTAGCACCCGGATCTGGCTTCGTCACCGCGCTCGTGCGTCCCGATCCAATGCATTTGATTTTATGGTATCAAACAGTCATGAATCGGCTTCATTTGGCCGTCGTCCCGGCTACGAGCACATATCCTGATGTCTGAAACTTCATCGCGCGAGCCAAACCAGCGGGACAACGCCATGTCGGCGGCGGCGATTTCGTCCGCACGGACGGAAACTGGTGAAAATCTCCGGACCGGGCGGCTGGTGTTGTTCTTGCGCGTCATGGCGGTGCTGTCGGTTGGCACGGGCCTCTATCACTGGGCCCAGGTAACCGGATTTATCGGCGGCGAAGATGACGCCTTTGAAAACCAGACCATGGCCTGGCAGGCGGCGACCGTCTACTTCGCGGTGATTGAACTGGTGGCTGCCGTTGGCTTGTGGCTCGCGACGCCGTGGGGCGCCGTCGTGTGGCTCACCACCGTCGTCTCCATGGCCGTAATCGAACTGATGTTTCCGGCGATCTATGGCGGCAATCTGGTCGTCGTCGGGTTCGAAACGGGAGTGCTTGCGGCCTACTTGGGGCTGGCCTGGATGGCGGCGCGCGAACGGCCGCCATAGACATCAAATGCGCGCGAGCTTCGACAAGAAGGCCTTGCGATCATGAGGAGGGCGGTGACTTAATTAGAATTGCCTGCGTGATGTAGGATTGGAACTGCCGACGTCGCTCAAATTTTCATAGAATTTTTCGCAGTAAGAATTCGGTCACCCTAATGCGGTGGTCATCTGTGTTGACGAGATGTTTCGAATTCGAACGGTGCTGTTTCCGAATGCGACAGCGACTGCAGACGAAGCGTGAACAGCGACGAAGCAGCGTCAAGGAAAGGTTGCAGAAACCCCTTATTTGATGGGCTTAATCCGCGATTCACTGTCTTAAATTCATGATCTCTTTATTGTCTTATTTAAGCTGATCTTCAAATGCCTCCCCTAAGGTCTTGCTATCAGGCGGAACACAAGTTTCGTCGAATAAGTCGATAAAAACGACAACAGGGGAATGTCATGGTGAAAGCCGTTGCGAAGGCTCACGAGCCCGCAGAACAGGTTGTCGGTCAGGCGCCGGTGCAGCCGCTCTATCTTGAAGCGTTGACCTTGGTCGAGCGGCTGCATCGCCGCTTGCTCGATGTCATCAAGGATGAATTCGATCGCCGCGGTCGCGCCGATATCAATTCGGTGCAGGCGCTTCTGCTCTACAACATCGGCGACAAGGAACTGACCGCCGGTGAACTGCGAACGCGCGGCTACTATCTCGGCTCCAACGTTTCCTACAATCTGAAGAAGCTCGTCGAGCTTGGCTTCCTCGATCATCAGCGCTCACGCGTCGATCGCCGCTCGGTGCGCATCCGTCTGACCTCGCAGGGTCAGGAGATCCGCCGCATTGTCGACGCGCTCTACCAGAAGCACGTCAAGACTGTCGAACAGGTCGGTGGCATCTCGAACGAGGAGTTCGCGACGCTGAACAAGTCCCTGCATCGGCTCGAGCGCTTCTGGACGGACCAGATTCTGTATCGGCTCTGAGTTTTTTCGGGACCGGGCGAAGCCGGCGCAAGATCGGCCGCCCGTCTTCCGGATATTCACCGCGACATTCCTGCTTGAGCGCATCGGCCCCGGTTCTCCGGCGCCGGTGCGTTTTGCTATGTCTTGAGCTGATCTGTTGCCGGCCAGGGAACTTTTGATGGCTTCCGATGTTGTCGATCCGCAGAATGGATAGGACAGCATGCTGGTCGAGCGCGATTTGCACGTTTTGAATTTTGACACCGTAGGTCAGGCCTATGCCATCGCCGCAAATTATCTGCGCAGGACCGGTGCCCTGAGCGGCGGCGGCATTGAGACCAATGATCGGCTCCTTGAGATCATTGTGGGACTTTTTCACGGCGGCGAACGCAACCGCATCAAGCTTGCCAACAAGGCTATCTCCCGATTTTAGGTCGATGCCTGACTGCAAGATGAGGATCATCATTCATGGATGCCGCTATTGATCGGATCATGATGGCGTACGATCTTTTGCTGAACCGAAGCGCTGAGGCGAGCGCGGAGGCACGCAGTAAGGTGACCGGCTACGTCAGAACACTGGTTGAGGGCGGAGAGACCGATCCACGGCGTCTTGCGGTGTGCGGTTTGACTTACTTGCGTGAACTCGATGGCGGCACAGAGCCAGCCCCTCCGGCCAAGGATCTACCAAACCCCTGACGCCAGAAAGGTCGTTCGCTGCGCGACTTCACCATTGCTGATGATTGCGATACAAATGGGAGGTACACGAAAGGTCTCCTCGCATGATCACAGAAATCGCGCAAATCGATATCAAGCCGGGCAGCGAAAAAGATTTTGAAGCAGCAATCGCGAAGGCGCAGCCGATCTTCAAGCGCTGCAAGGGGTGGAAGAGCTTCGAGTTGCACCGGTCTATCGAGAAGCCGTCACGTTACCGGCTGCTGATCAAGTGGGACACGCTTGAAAACCATACGGTGGACTTCCGCGAGTCTGCCAGTTTCACCGAATGGCGCGCACTGGTCGGACCGCATTTCGCTTCGCCGCCGGAGGTCGAGCATACCAATACAGTACTGACGAACTGATCGGGTTGATGATCAGGTTTTAGCCGCGGTTACGGTGTCCGGCCAGATGTGATTGAGGATCACCTTGATCACTGCGATCAGCGGCAGCGCCAAGGCCAGGCCCCACAGCCCGAACAGCACGCCGAGAAAGATTTGCGCCGCGAACAATGTCGCCGGCGGGATTTCGATGGCATGGCGCTGGATCAGCGGCGTCAGCACGTTGCCTTCGAGAAATTGGATCGCCAGATAGAGCCCGAACGCGCTGGCGATCCCCGTCCAGCCGGAACCCAGGCTGGCGAGAACGATGAGAAAACCGGCCAGAATCGCGCCGACATTCGGAATGAACGTCAGCAGCCCGGTGATGAAGCCGAGCACCAGCGCGCCGGGAATGCCGATGACCGTCAAGCCGGCCCATGTCAGCAGAAACAGGCTGGTCATGGTCGCGATCTGACCCAACAGCCAGCGGCGCAGAGTTTCCTCGATATCGTCGATCAGGCCGACTGCTTCCTTCGCGCGCCGCCGCGGCACAAATCTCAGAATGCCTTGGCGATACAGATGCGGCTGCGCCGCCAGCAGCAGGCCGAGAAAGATCACCACGAAGAAGTTGCCGACGCCCTCGAAAACGCCCGCGATCACGCGCACGGTCTGGGTGACGATCGCACCGGTTCCGGAGGCGATGGTTCCGGCATCGGGAAGCTTTGGTCCACGGGGTGACGCCGGCGTTGCGTGAGCGTCGGCGGGAGTTTGCGTGGAGGTCGATGTCGCCGCCGTGGTGTTGAGATTAAGAAAACTGGTGTCGACCCCGCGTTGCTCCAGGAGTTCTTTGACGTGGCCGATCTGCGAGCGGATCGTCGAACTCAGTGCGGTGACCTGTTGCGCGATGGTTGCGCCGCCGAGATAGGCGACGCCTGACAGGATGCCGGTAAAGAGCACGCAGACGATGACGAGCCGCAGGGCAGGGCCGCCGCCGATCACGCGGCCCAGCAGATTCGCCATCGCGTTGAGAAACACGCCGAACAGCACGCCCGCGAACAGCAAGAACAGCGTCGCCGCGGAATACCAGACCAGCGCGAGGAATGCCGCAAAGGCGACGATGGCAATGCCGCCGATAGCGATCGAACGCGCGAGACTGCGCGCTGGCGGAACCTGTGATTCAGCGGAAGCGGCTTTGACGGGAACCGGCACGTTCAATTCCTTTGATGGCAATTTGATTAAAGTGTTTCGTTAAACGGATCGCGGATCAAGCGAGAACGCCCCGCGGTTGATAGCCGGTGATGCGATTCTAAACATCGGTTTCCGCTCTATCAGGCTTCTTTGCGAATGTCAGAATCAAGGCAAATCTGAGCTTGCCGGCAGATTGTTGAATTTGACATCGGTCGATCATGTCGGCTTCCGCCGCTGCCGATCCTGAACGGGTGTTGTGGTGCAATTCTCGAGGGGGAGTCCTTTCAAAGAAAAAGGCGCTCCATCTGGAGCGCCTGCCATTTTTTGAAAACCGAGAACCGATCAGTACGAATAGTACATATCGAATTCGACCGGGTGCGGCGTCATTTCGAAGCGCATCACGTCGGTCATTTTCAATTCGATATAAGCATCGATGAAGTCGTCATCGAACACGCCGCCGTTCTTGAGGAAGGCGCGGTCCTTGTCGAGGTTTTCCAGCGCCTCGCGCAAGCTACCGCATACCGTCGGAATCTGCTTCAACTCTTCCTTCGGCAAATCGTAGAGGTCCTTGTCCATGGCCGGACCCGGATCGATCTTGTTTTTGATGCCGTCGAGACCCGCCATCAACATGGATGCAAAGGCGAGATACGGATTGGCCATCGGATCGGGGAAGCGGACTTCCACGCGCTTGGCCTTCGGCGAGGTGGTGTAGGGGATGCGGCAGGAGGCCGATCGGTTGCGCGCCGAGTAGGCGAGCAGCACCGGCGCCTCGTAACCCGGGACCAGACGCTTGTAGGAGTTGGTCGACGGATTGGTGAAGGCGTTGATGGCCTTGGCGTGCTTGATGATGCCGCCGATATAATGCAGGCAGGTTTCCGACAGGTCGGCGTACTTGTTGCCGGCGAATGTCGGCTTGCCGTCCTTCCAGATCGACTGGTGCACGTGCATGCCCGAGCCGTTGTCGCCGAAGATCGGCTTCGGCATGAAAGTGGCGGTCTTGCCGTAGATATGCGCCACCTGATGGATGCAATACTTGTAGATCTGCATCTGGTCTGCCATGTGGGTCAGCGTGTCGAATTTCATGCCGAGTTCGTGCTGCGCCGACGCCACCTCGTGATGGTGCTTCTCGACCTTGACGCCCATTTTGGCCATGGCTCCGAGCATTTCGGACCGCATATCCTGCACCGAGTCCTGCGGCGGGACCGGGAAGTAACCGCCTTTGGTGCGAATGCGATGGCCGAGATTGCCGCCTTCATATTCCGTTGCCGAATTGGTCGGCAGTTCGGATGAGTCCAGTTTGAAGCCTGTGTTGTACGGATCGGCCGAGAAACGCACGTCATCGAAAACGAAAAATTCGGCTTCCGGACCAACATACACGGTGTCGCCGATGCCCATCGACTTCACCATTGCTTCAGCTTTCCTGGCGATACCGCGCGGGTCGCGGTTATAAGGCTCGCCCGTGGAGGGCTCCAGGATGTCGCAGGTGATGACCATCGTCGTCTCCGCAAAGAACGGATCGATCGAGGCCGTCGTCGGGTCGAGCATGAGCGTCATGTCGGATTCGTTGATCGCCTTCCAGCCGGCGATCGACGAGCCGTCGAACATCGTGCCTTCGGTGAAAATCTCTTCGTCGATCATGCTGATGTCGAAGGTGACGTGCTGCCACTTGCCGCGCGGATCGGTGAATCGCAGATCGACGTACTTCACGTCGTTGTCCTTGATTGATTTCAGGACGTCTTTGGCGGTCTTCATAAATACCCCTTGTTTCTGCTGGTCTTCGTGATCGGCAGCGCGAAGCGGCCGTTGATATGGCTCAGTTTGCGGATGTCATTCTGCGGATGTCATTCTAAAGGGTCTAGATGGCGTCGATGCCAGATTCTCCTGTCCGGATCCGAATGGCTTCCTCGATATTGGACACGAAGATCTTGCCGTCGCCGATGCGGCCGGTCTGGGCGGCGCGTCTGATGGCGTCGATGGCTTTTTCGACCAAATCATCGCCGATCACAATCTCGATTTTGACCTTGGGCAGGAAGTCCACGATGTATTCGGCGCCGCGATAGAGTTCGGCGTGCCCCTTCTGCCGGCCAAAGCCTTTTGCTTCAATCACGGTGATGCCTTGCAAGCCGACTTCCTGAAGCGCTTCCTTTACTTCGTCGAGCTTGAACGGTTTGATGATGGCTTCGATTTTTTTCACTGAACGTCTCCTGGCACTTCCAATTTCCAGCCAGCGGCCGATGCGCGCTCACGCTGTTGTCTTCGGCGCGGTCATGCACCTGTTTTCGGGCGGACAAAAGTCGCGAGACACGCTCATTTTTGTCAGAAGACACCACAGATCGAAACGGCTCTCCCAAAGCAGGGTCTGTGCCAATTCACAGGAGCGCGCCATTTCCAAACGTTATCAGACGATTAAGCGGGCCCCGCGTGTAATAGCAGTGGACCGGAATTCGTGTCAGATTACAAATTAGGCAATAAGTTTATTTTTTGTGCAGCTGCTCGTCCGTGAAGCGGTTAGCGTTGCCTCAGGAGCAGGTGGTAAGGCTGTGGACATTCTGACGACCGGCGAAATGGAGCAGGCCGACCGGCTCGCTATTGCGGGTGGTGAATCGGGTTTCGCGCTGATGCTGCGTGCCGGACAGGCGGTTGCGGACGCCGCCACCGACCGCGTTGATCAAGGTCCGATATTGGTTGTCGCCGGATGCGGCAATAATGGCGGCGATGGATTTGTCGCTGCCAGCGAACTGGCAGCGCGGGGCCGCGAAGTCTCGATCATCCTGATGTGCGAGCGGGAAAGCCTGAAAGGCGATGCCGCGCTCGCGGCGAAGGGTTGGAAGGGAGCAGTACTGCCTTGCGACCTGTCTGCGCTCGGCTCGCCGGCGTTGATTATCGATGCGCTGTTCGGCGCAGGGCTCAACCGGCCGGTCAGGGGCGATCCTCAAGCGATGATCGAGGCCATCAACGCCAATGGTGCGCCGGTGCTCAGCATCGATCTGCCGAGCGGTATCAACGGCACCACCGGCGCGATCATGGGCGCGGCGGTTCGTGCCACGGAGACGGTAACGTTTTTTCGCAAGAAGCCGGCGCATCTGCTGCTGCCGGGCCGGATTCATTGCGGCCGAGTGCGGGTCGCCGACATTGGCATCGCTGCCACTGTATTGGATGAGATTCGTCCCGCAACATTTGAGAATGCCGTGGATTACTGGCACGGCGCGTTTCCGGTGCCGCGTATCGACGGGCACAAATATGCGCGAGGGCATGCCGTTGTGGTGTCCGGCAGTCTGACCTCAACCGGCGCCGCCCGATTGTCAGCACGCGGTGCCCTGCGGGCCGGAGCCGGGCTTGTGACCGTGCTCTCGCCGGACGATGCGCTGGGCGCGAACGCCGCGTCGCTGACTGCCGTGATGGTTCGGCGCATGAATGGCAAGGCCGGGTTTGCGGATATCCTGACGGACCGGCGTCTCAATGCCTGCGTGATCGGGCCGGGGGCGGGAATTGGGGAGGATACCCGCACGCTCGTGTTGACAGCGCTTGCAGCCAAGCCGGCGCTGGTACTCGACGCCGACGCGTTGACGAGCTTTGCCGACGCGCCGGATCGTCTGTTCGAAGCGATCAAGGACACCGGGAATGCCGAAATTATCCTGACGCCGCATGAAGGGGAGTTTCATCGCCTTTTCAGTGAGATGAGCAACAAACATCCACTTCGCTCGAAACTTGAGCGGGTGCGCGCGGCCGCGGTGCGCGCGGGAGCTGTCGTGCTGCTCAAGGGACCGGACACGGTGGTGGCGTCGCCCGATGGGCGCGCGACGATCGCGGCCAATGCTCCGCCGTGGCTGGCGACCGCCGGTTCAGGCGATGTGCTGTCCGGCATGCTTGGCGGCCTGCTTGCGCAAGGCGTGCCGGCGTTCGAAGCCGCCAGCATTGGCGTATGGATGCACGGAGAGGCCGGCAATGAGGCGGGCCCGGGGCTGATCGCGGAGGATTTGCCGGAGGTCCTGCCGGCGGTGTTCCGGCGACTCTATGACCGGTTCGGGATTGACTACTAGCGGAGTGGATTTAGACCCCTAGGCTATTCCACGGCGAACCAGCGCACCAGGCGCGGCGCGCTCCATTCGACGGCCATCGCCTCCATCAGCCACGCTCCAGCGACGTCCGCGGCGAAAGCAACGCGCTGCGTCTGTCCTGCATCGACCAGTACGGTATCCAGCCAGAACGGCTTCCACCCGTCGTCGAGACGATCGAGCAGGCGGACGTGATGTCCATGCAGATGAAAAACCATCGGCAGAGTTGCCGTGTTGGTCAGTGTGAGCACCACAGTCCGGCCGCGCTTGACGCGAAACGCTGGCGCTGAACTCGCGTTGAACAGCGTAGGTTGAATCCATGCAGCCGAACTTCCCTTGGGAGAGATGAGCGGCATCTCGACGCGCAGCGCAGTTTTCAGATCCATCTGCGCAAGCAGGCCGCTGGAAGGCAATGGAGGTGGAGTTGGCAATGGTGCGGCTCGGACGGGCGTCTCCGCCGAGATGTGCAGGCGAGCGACTTGTTGCGGACCGCGGCCGTCGTGCAGCGTGACGGCTGATGTTGTTCCCGCAGGGACCGTAGCATCAATAAAGGCATCGACCCGCGTCCCCGGTGCCAGCACCAATCGCCCGTTGCGCGCCAGAAACGGTTCTGCTGGCTGACTGTCGATCGCCATGATCCGAACATCCAGATTCTGGATTCCAAGAGCAATGGCATTGCGCTGGCAGGCATTGATGAACCTGAGCCTGAACCGGTCATTGACACGCAGCGTAAGGTCCAGCGAGGGCTTGCCGTTCACCAGGTACAGCGGGGCTTCTGCCTTCTTTCCGCCGGGACCAGGAGCGGTCGGAAGCCCCTCGGCGTCGAGCCGCCAGTCCTCGATCAGGATGACCTCGTCGCGGTCGACCTCGACCGGCGTCCGTTCCTCGACGATCAGGGCGCGCGCGGGCGAGGACTGGGCCAGACTGTCGCCAAGGAGACGGCCATCGCACAGAAAAGTACCGGCCTGGTGTAACGGGAGCGAAAACTGATCGGTTTTGCCCGGCGAAACCGGCCGGCGGACGATCAGCGGTTCGACGGAAGGCACGCGATCGATCCCATGCCAGTTCAGGACCAGCGGCGCCGGAAGGCCGTTGTGCAGGATCAGGTCGATCTCCTCGTCCTGGCGGAAACGCAGGACGGCCGAGGATCCGTCGGTCCGCAGTGACCAGACCGGAGTTTCGCGTTGATCCGGCCGAAGCAAAAGGAGGGCAGAGGTGGCATGAAAGGCAAGTGTCTGCGGGTTTCGTGATTGCGCGCGGACCACGGCCGCCGGACCCGCCACGGCAGCGGCCCCAAAGCCGGCCAGCAAATGCCGGCGGGTGAGCGGAATAGGATGACGCGTCATCGTCGATGCGGACCATTTTCTCCGGGTTCTGTCCAGCAGTCTCGGGTGTGCCAAGCGGCCATTTTTTTGCTGCGAACCGGTATCGTCATGTTATAAGCCCGCCGCATTGAGCGCGTTGATGATGCCGGGCGGTGAGCTCGACGCCGTTGGAGCGCTTGATTTCAATTCGTTGGAACATGACGTCTACCGAAAGCCGCTTCGCATTTTGGGGCATCATGCTTCGGCATCGCAGGCCGGATTTGATGCTCGTAGCGGGCGTGGCGGAATTGGTAGACGCGCTGGATTTAGGTTCCAGTGACGAAAGTTGTGGGGGTTCGAGTCCCTCCGCCCGCACCAAGCGCCGCAGCGTTTGAGCAGAACGACTTCAGGCAGCTATCCGGGTGGATACATGCCGGCCGTACCACCGATGCAGGCGTTTCGCTGCGCATCGACCGATTGACAGTGATCCGGCCGTTCTGGCTGGACCGAGCGGAAGAAGATTGACGCCATGCAGGTGAACGAAACCCTCTCCGAGGGACTGAGGCACGAGTTCCAGGTCAACATTCCGGCCGCTGAAATCGAGGCCAAGGCGGGTGCGCGGCTGGCCGACCTCAAGGACAAGGTGAAGATCAACGGTTTTCGTCCCGGGAAGGTGCCGGTCGCACATCTCAAGAAGGTCTACGGCCGGTCCGTCATGGTCGAAACCATCGAGGACACGATCCGCGACACAAACATGCAAATCGTCACCGAGCGCGGCTTCAAGCTCGCTGGCAATCCCAAGGTCACGATGCCGACGGAGGAGAACGAGGTCGAGAATATCCTCTCGGGCAAATCCGACCTCAGCTATAGCGTGGCGATCGAAGTCGTGCCGGCGATCCAGCTTGCGGATTTCAAGTCTTTCGCCATCGAAAAGCCCGTGGTCGAAGTTACCGACATCGACATCGACGAAGCCATCAAGCGGATCGCCGATCAGAACCGCAGCTACTCCGAGAAGGGGGAGGGGGCCAAGGCCGAGAATGGCGACCGTGTGACTATCTCGTTCATCGGCACCATCGACGGCGAGCCGTTCGAGGACGGCTCCAGCGAGAATGTTCTGGTCGTGATCGGATCGAACGCCCTTATTCCCGGTTTCGAAGAGCAGTTGATCGGGATCGGTGCCGGCGAGACCCGCGTCGTCAAAGCGTCTTTCCCCGAGAACTATATGGACGCTGAACTTGCCGGGAAGAACGCCGAGTTCAAGACCACGGCGAGCGTGATCGAGGTACCCCAGGAGATGAAGATTGACGATGAGTTCGTTCAGTCGCTCGGTCTGGACTCGCTCGATAAGCTGAAGGAAGCTGCCCGCGAGCGGCTTGCCGCCGAATATTCCCGCGCGATGAGGCAACACGTGAAGCGCGCGCTGTTCGATCGCCTTGACGAGGCGCACAAGTTCGAGGCGCCGCCGACCTTGGTGGAGGAGGAATTCAATCAGGTTTGGCAGTCGATCACGTCGGAGATGGAGACGAACAAGAAGACCTTCGCTGACGAGAACACCACCGAAGAGGCGGCCAGGGAGGAGTATCGCCAGATCTCCGACCGCCGGGTACGACTCAGTCTGGTGCTCTCTGAAATCGGCGAGAAGAACAAGATCTCGGTCACCGATGAGGAGATGAACCGCGCGGTGATCAGTCGCGCCCGCCAGATGCCGGGCCGGGAGAAGGAAGTTTTTGACTTCTATCGCAACAATCCCAATGCCCTGGCCCAGATTCGTGCTCCGATTTACGAAGACAAGGTGGTGGATTTCATTCTCGAACTCGCCAACGTCACGGAAAAGAAGGTGACGCGTGAGGAGCTCTTTACGGATCACGAGGCGCACACCAACGAGGCCTGACGGGGTCGGACGTCGGGTCTGGCCCGCGCCCCATATTAAGGTTATCGGTTGAAACGGGCGCCGCGATGCCGTCTCCGCTAGGTCGCGCGCTACGAATCGGCTTGAACCACCAGAACCTCGATTTGCTAGCGGTCCTTCGATTCGAACATTCGCAAGAAGACTCGCTGAAAGGGGATGCGAATGTTAGAATCGGACCACTAGTGAGATCGCATCGGCGCCCTTGCCGCCAAGCGATTGACTCATATGTGTGAGCCGTGTTTTGCCAAGTTCTGCATCACGGGACGATCATCCGCACCGGAAGAACTGGAGACTGCCGGTTTTGCCTCGGATGTTTGTCTCCGCCTACTGCTTACACGAACCTTTGGGTGATCAATGCGCGATCCAGTGGAAACCTACATGAACCTCGTGCCGATGGTGGTCGAGCAGACCAACCGCGGTGAGAGGGCTTACGACATCTTCTCCCGGATGCTGAAGGAGCGCATCATCTTCCTGACCGGACCGGTCGAGGACGGCATGTCGACAATAGTCGTCGCGCAGCTTCTGTTCCTCGAAGCCGAGAATCCCAAGAAGGAAATCTCGATGTACATCAATTCGCCGGGCGGCGTGGTGACATCGGGGCTCGCGATCTACGACACGATGCAGTTCATTCGTCCGCCGGTTGCAACGCTATGCATCGGGCAGGCCGCGTCGATGGGCTCGTTGTTGCTGGCTGCCGGCGAAAAGGATATGCGGCATGCGCTTCCGAACGCACGCATCATGGTTCACCAGCCATCCGGTGGTTTCCAGGGGCAGGCGACGGACATCATGCTGCACGCCCAGGAAATCCTGAATCTCAAGAAGCGGCTCAACGAAATCTACGTCAAGCACACCGGGCAGACCTACAAGGCGATCGAGGATGCGCTGGAGCGCGACAAGTTCCTCACCGCCGACATGGCCCGCGACTTCGGCATCGTCGACAAGGTGATTGACAAGCGCGCTGAAGAGCCGGGTCCCAAGGCTTCATAGGACAAGACTTCTTAGGAAAGCTTCGCAGTACGAGGCTTCTCGGCGTCAAAAGTAGTGGGCTGAGACGGGCCGGTTTGATTCGGTCAACTCAGCACTCGCGGCAATCGCACCGCGATACCTCTGGATCGTCCGAAAAGTTCCTTTTCGTCCCGTTTCCGGCTTAACCCGGGGCGTGGCAATCGCGCAACGCTCAGCTGATTTGGCGGAAAGAGGGTCGCGTTATCGAGCCAAATCACGCTATGGTCACAATGTAGAAGGCATGCCGATTAGCTAATTCTTGATAGTCGGCCGGCACCATGGTTCGCTAGACGAGTTCAGCTAGTATGTGCGGGAGAATATCGAGTTAACCGCGATTCGCGCGGGATTGAGAGCGTAGGGTCTTTTCTGGTACGGGTTTTGCTCTTACCTAAACTCGCTCCCCCGGATGTGCCGGAACGGAGCGGGCGAGCAAGCAAACAGGCGAGACCGAGCGGCGGACGGAGACAGGAATGAGTAAGGTCGGTACGGGCGACTCCAAGAATACGCTGTATTGCTCGTTTTGCGGCAAGAGCCAGCACGAAGTGCGCAAGCTGATTGCGGGGCCTACCGTATTTATCTGTGACGAATGCGTTGAACTCTGCATGGATATCATTCGCGAGGAGAACAAGTCCTCGCTGGTGAAGTCGCGTGACGGCATTCCGACTCCGAAGGAAATCTGCAAGGTTTTGGACGACTATGTCATCGGGCAAAGCCATGCCAAGAAGGTGCTCTCGGTCGCGGTCCACAACCACTACAAGCG
>JBDTCP010000026.1:0-17169 GCA_039923555.1 Nitrobacter sp. | reverse complement strand
CGTGCATGGCGATCTGAAACGCTCGCAGTCGATCTACGATCACGTCGATGCAATTGCGCGACGGCTCGGCGCCGACCCCGCGGATCAGGTGCCGTTTACGAAATACGCCATGGCGGCGGAAAGCCTCCTCAAGCCGTCATCGGTCGCTCGCGCGGTCGTCAGCGGCGCACCCTTCATCGAGCGGGTCGATCTCCTGGTAAAGCTGATCTCGCATGAACTCGGCATGCCCAACGCCGATATCGACCGCACAGTTTTCAGGTCGTCGATCAAAAACTGCGGGAGCGGGATCAGGTTTGATCGCATTGGCTTGGGTGGCATGCTCGGTAATCAAAATCACGCTTTTGCAAATCGCGTTTTGGGAACTCTTGCGCTATCCTGCCGTTGTTAGCGAGGCCCGATCCGGGAATTTCGCTTAAATTTCAATTACGAAGCGCAAAGTGAAACTCACGTTTCCCTTTAGTAAGGATGTTTCGCTTTATAGGTATAAGATCATTGCCCGAAGCAATCGCAGGCCGGACCGGTCGCGCGGGTTACCCGAACAAGAGGACATTGCGATGAGCTTTCGCCGTGACATGATCTCCAAGCCGATCTTCGCCTGGGCCCGCCGCGTGCTGCCGTCGATGTCGGATACCGAGCGCGAGGCACTGGAAGCCGGCGATGTCTGGTGGGACGCCGACCTGTTCACCGGCAATCCCGACTGGGCGAAACTGCTGGCCACCGCGCCGGCAACGTTGACCGCGGATGAAGAGGCCTTCCTCAACGGCCCGGTGGACGAACTCTGCGCCATGCTCGACGACTGGAAGATCAATTGGGAATGGCGCGACCTGCCGCCCGACGTGTGGGCTTTCATCAAGGAAAAAAAATTCTTCGGCATGATCATTCCGACCGAGTACGGCGGACTCGGCTTTTCGCCCTATGCGCATTCGGAAGTGGTGCGCAAGATTTCGTCGCGCTCGCTGGTCGCCGCGGTCACGGTGATGGTGCCGAATTCGCTCGGCCCTGGCGAATTGCTGATGCGTTTCGGCACCAGGGACCAGCAGGACAAATGGCTGCCACGCCTTGCCGACGGCCGCGACATTCCGTGCTTCGGCCTGACCAGTCCGGAAGCCGGCTCCGACGCAGCGTCGATGCTCGACACCGGCATCATCTGCAAGGGCACGTTCGAGGGTCACGAGGTGATCGGCCTGCGGCTCAACTGGCACAAGCGCTACATCACGCTCGGTCCGGTGGCGACGCTACTCGGCCTGGCCTTCAAGGCCCACGATCCCGATCATCTGGTTGGCTCGCGGGAGGACCTCGGCATCACCGTGGCGCTGATCCCGACTAATCTGCCGGGCGTGTCGATCGGCCGTCGCCATCTGCCGACGATGCAGGTTTTCCAGAACGGCCCGAACTGGGGCAAGGATGTTTTCATTCCGCTCGACTACGTCATCGGCGGAAAGGAACGCCTGGGTCAGGGCTGGAAGATGCTGATGACGGCGCTGGCCGCCGGACGCGGCATCTCGCTGCCGTCGCTATCGGCGGCGGGCGCGGCCTTCGCAGCGCGCACCACCGGCGCCTATGCTCGCGTCCGCGAGCAATTCGGCATTCCGATCGGCAAGTTCGAAGGCATCGAGGAGCCTCTGGCACGGATCGCCGGCACGGCCTATCTGATCGACGCCGCGCGGCGGCTGACCTGCGCCGCGCTCAACGAGGGCAACCATCCCGCCGTCATCTCCGGCATCATGAAGTTGCACGCCACCGAGCGGATGCGCACCGTGATCGATGACGCCATGGACATCCACGGCGGCAAGGCCGTGATCGACGGGCCGCAGAACTACATGGGCAACCTCTATCGTGCGGTACCGGTCGCGATCACGGTGGAGGGCGCTAACATCCTGACGCGCAATCTCATCATCTTCGGGCAGGGCGCGATCCGCGCGCATCCCTATCTGCTGCAGGAGATGAATGCGCTCGGCGACACCAACAAGGTCAGGGGTCTCGATGCCTTCGACAAGGCGTTCTGGGCTCATGTTCGCCACAGCTTCACGACGCTGTTCAGCGCCTGGGGCCGAAGCTGGAGTGGCGGGAGGTTCGCGCCCGCGCCGGCGGATGCGGGCGCCGTGACCGGCTTCTACCGTCAGCTCTCGCGTTATTCGTCGGCCTTCGCATTGTGCACCGACATGGCGCTCTTGACACTCGGCGGCGCTTTGAAGCGCAAGGAAATGCTGTCGGCGCGGTTCGGCGACATTCTCTCCGAACTGTATCTGCTGTCGGCCGTACTCAAGCGCTGGGAAGACGAGGGTCGCCAGCAGGCCGATCTCGCGTTGGTCGAGTGGTGCATGGCGACCGGTTTCCGCACTATCGAGCAGCGGTTTGCGGACATCCTGGCGAATCTGCCGAACCGCTTCGTCGCCGTCGTGCTCAAATTCATGATCCAGCCGTTCGGTGCGGAGGCGCGGGGCCCGCGCGACGCGGTCGTGCATGCCTGTGCGCAACTGGTGCTGGAGCCTTCGGTTGCGCGCGATCGCCTGACGCCGGGCCTCGCGCATGTGGATAATGACGATGGCGTGGCACGGCTGGAAAAGGCGTTTCTGCTGGTGGCGGCCGCGGAGGACGCCTTCAGGCGGATGCGCGCGGCGCGTCTGCGCGATCCGGATGCGGCGGTGAAGCAAGGCGTCGTCACCCCGGTCGAAGCCGAACAGCTCAAGACGGCGCATGAGGCGGTGGCCCGCGTCATCGAGGTCGACGACTTCGCGCCGGAAGACCTGTCGCCGATTTACAAGAAGCCCGTCGGCGTGCATCAGTTCTTGCAGGAACTGGGTGAAACGAGGGCAGCAGGCTGATGGCGCGTCCGGTCTATATTATCGACGGCAGCCGAACTCCCTTCCTGAAAGCACGCAGCGGCCCCGGCCCGTTCACGCCGGTCGATCTGGCGGTGCAATGCGGACGGCCTCTGCTGGCGCGGCAGCCGTTCGCGCCTGACGCATTCGATCAGGTCATCCTCGGCTGCGTCAACGTCATCGCCGACGAGATGAACCCGGCCCGCGTCGCCGCGCTGCGCCTCGGAATGGGCGAGGCGATGGTGGCGTTCACGGTGCAGATCAACTGCGGCTCGGGCATGCAGTCGATGGATACCGGCTACCGCTATATCCGCGACGGCAACGCCAACCTGATTCTCACGGGCGGCGCGGAGGCGCTGAGCCATGCGCCGCTGGTCTGGCCGCAGCAGGGCGTTCGCTGGTTCGCAGGCGTTGCCGGCGCCAAGGGCATTCTTGCGAAAATCGCTGCGATCGCAAAAGCGCGGCCGCCCTATTTCAAGCCGATCATCGGGCTTGAGCGTGGGCTGACTGATCCGATCACCGAACTCAACATGGGCCAAACCGCCGAAGTGGTCGGCCATCTTTTCGGCATCACCCGCGAGCAGTCCGATGCGTACGCCGTGGAAAGCCACAAGCGACTTGCGAAGGCGCAGGCCGAAGGTTGGCTCAAGGGCGAGGTGGAAACCGCGTTCGCGCGCGACGGCAAATTCTACGATCACGATGACGGCGTGCGTCCGGACTCCTCGATGGAGACGCTGGCGAAACTGAAACCGGTGTTCGAGCGGCCGTGGGGGCAGGTCACCGCCGGCAATTCATCGCAGATCACGGACGGCGCCTGCTGGACCATTCTGGCATCGGAAGATGCCGTCATCAAACACGGCCTCAGGCCGAAGGCGATGATCATTGACAGCCAGTGGTCGGCGCTCGATCCCTCCATCATGGGGCTCGGCCCGGTGCTGTCGGCGACCGAACTGTTGAAACGCAACAAGCTAGCGCTCCGCGACATCGAAACCTGGGAGCTCAACGAAGCGTTTGCCACGCAGGTGCTCGGCTGCCTCGCCGCGTGGGAAGACGAGAAGTTCTGCCGCGAAGTGCTCGGCCTCGACGGTGCGGCCGGCGCGGTTGATCGCAGCAGACTCAACGTCGATGGCGGTGCGGTCAGCCTCGGTCATCCCGTCGGTACCTCGGGCAATCGCATCGTGTTGCACCTCGTCAACGCCATGAAGCGGCTCGGCACCAGGCGCGGTATCGCCACTGAATGCATCGGCGGCGGGCAGGGCGGTGCCATGTTGATCGAGATGGTGTGAGGGCGTCATGGATTCGAAGGTCTTGGACGTTCTCAAGGATCGCGTGCTGGAGCTGGGGCCGAAGCCCGGTGCGAGCGGTCCCTATCGCAACTTCAAGCTGACGCGCGACGCCGATGGCGTGGCGTGGCTGCTGTTCGACCGCGCCGACGCCAGCGCCAACACGCTGTCATCGGAGGTGATGGAGGAGTTCGGAGCGATCCTGACGGCGCTGGAAAGCCAGCCGCCCGCTGGCATCGTGATCCGCTCGGCGAAGGCATCCGGCTTCATCGCCGGCGCCGACGTCAACGAGTTCCGCGGTGCCTCCGATCCAAGCGAGGTCGAAACGACGATCGGCCGCGCGCACGGCATCATCGACCGGCTGGAGGCGCTGAAGATCCCGAGCGTCGCCGTGATCCACGGCTTCTGCCTCGGCGGCGGGCTCGAGGTGGCGCTGGCGTGCCGAACACGGATCGCCATCGACAATGCGCGGTTCGGTTTTCCGGAAGTGATGCTCGGGCTACATCCCGGCCTCGGCGGCACCGCGCGGTTTACCAGACTGGTCAATCCGATGCAGGCGATGACGCTGATGCTGACCGGCAAAACCATCGACGCGCGGAAAGCGCGTGCGCTCGGGCTTGTCGATGCCGTGACGCAGGAGCGCCACGTCCGCAACGCGGTGAAGGATGTGGTTGCCGGCCGGCTCAAGCGCGCCCGGCCCGGTCAACTGAATCAGCTGCTTAACTTCGGCCCCGTTCGCGGCTTTCTCAGTACGCGGATGCGCAGGGAAGCGGAGAAGGCCGCACCTCAGGAGCACTATCCGGCTCCGTATGCGCTGATCGATCTCTGGGAGAAGTATGGTGGCAGCAAGGCTGCGATGCTTGCGGCCGAAAAGCATTCCTTCGCGGACCTGATGGTGACGCCGACCGCGCAGAACCTGATCCGGGTGTTCTTCCTGCGCGAGCAGATGAAAAAACTCGCCGGCGACGGCAACACGGTCAAGCACCTGCACGTCATCGGCGCCGGCGCCATGGGCGGCGACATTGCCGCATGGTGCGCGCATCAGGACATCCGCGTGACGCTCGCGGACATGAAGCCAGAACCGATCGCCGGTGCGATCAAGCGCGCGGCGGATCTCTACGGCAAGATCGTCCGCAAGCGGACTGAGATCCGCGACGCGCTCGATCGGCTGATGCCCGACCTCGACGGCGACGGCGTGCGCGATGCCGATCTCATCATCGAGGCGGTGCCCGAAAAGATCGAGCTGAAGCAGAAGGTTTATGCCGGCGTCGAACAGCGGATGAAACCAACCGCAATCCTCGCCACCAACACCTCGAGCATTCCGCTGCAGGATCTGCGCACCACGCTGCAGCATCCGGAACGGCTGGTGGGTTTGCACTTCTTCAATCCGGTGTCACGGCTGCAACTGGTCGAAGTGGTCAGTCACGATGCCGCCGATCCGCAGGTGCTCAAACAGGTGCTGGCGTTCGTCGGCGCCATCGACCGGCTGCCGCTGCCGGTGAAAAGCTCGCCGGGCTTCCTCGTCAACCGCGCGCTGACGCCGTACATGCTTGAAGCCATGGTCATGCTCGACGAGAAGATCGACAAGACCGTGATCGACGCCGCAGCAGAAAAATTCGGCATGCCGATGGGGCCGATCGAACTGGCCGATCAGGTCGGGCTCGATATCTGCCTTGCGGTCGGCGACATGCTGCGCTCGAAGTTCGGCGATCAGCTGCCGCCGACGCCGGAGTGGCTGCGCGAAAAGGTCGCCAAGGGCGAACTCGGCCGCAAGACCGGCCAGGGCTTTTACACATGGCGTGACGGTAAGGCCGACAAGGGCGAAGGACGCAACGCTTCCCGGGTGACGCCGGAAATGATCGACCGGTTGGTGCTGCCGATGTCGAACGTCTGCGTCGCGTGCCTGCGCGAAGGCATCGTCGACGATCCCGACCTTGTCGATGGTGCGATGATCTTCGGCACAGGCTACGCGCCCTTCCGCGGCGGCCCGCTGAACTATGCGCGCACCCGCGGCCCGCAGAATGTCGCCGCCAACCTGCGCGAACTGGCGGGAAAATTCGGCGCACGGTTTGCGCCGGATGCCGGTTGGGACACGTTCAAGTAACTTCCCGCATGCTCTTGCATCTGACAAGCCAAGACGGACTTCTTTCATGACCGACGTAACCGCCGTACACGCCCCGCCGAACACTGAAACCGCGCCGCTCGGCGAACTCTGCACGCGCACGCTGGCGATGCCCGCGGACACCAACCAGAACGGCGACATTTTTGGCGGCTGGCTGCTGAGCCAGATGGACATCGGCGGTGGGATTTTCGCGTCCAAGATTGCGAAATCGCGCACCGTGACGGTCGCCATCGATGCCATGAATTTCCGCAAACCGGTCTATGTCGGCGATCTTGTCTCCGTTCATGCCACGCTGGTTCGCATCGGCAAGACCTCGATCACAGTGCATCTGGAAGCCTGGGTGATGCGCCGCAAGGAAGTTCAGTTCATCCTCGTCACCGACGGGAATTTCACCTACGTCGCGATCGATGATCAGGGCCATCCGCAGCAAGTCCCGCAGGCCGGACGGCCGATCACGACGTAGTGGCATCCACTTCTCGATGACTGTTCTTCGGTCATTCCGGACGGCTTGCACCACACGCCGATCCGGAATCCAGCCATACGAAAAGCCATCAAACTCGACAGATTCTATTGTTGCGGTGGCGAAAACCATGGCCATATCACACCCTGAACGACAGGGAACGTTTCCTCCCGATGCCCGTTATTTGCGCGGCCTCACCTGGCCCGGAAGAAATGCGAGTGGGACATGTCGAAGACCTACATCATCGAAGTCGGTTCGGTATCCGCCGGAATCGTGGTGCGTGATCGCGCCGGGTTCCGGTTCTTTTCGGCCTCTCGGCGGTTCAGTTCCCTGGACGGCAAGTTGTTTCGCAGCGCCCGCGACGCGGAGCGCGTGGCGATGAAATGTGCGCAGCCGCGTGAAGCCCAGGCGGCGTAGCAAACTGGAAAAGGCTCCGCGCCTCTTTTCATGCGTCCTCGACATCCCTGCGAGCGTGCGGTTCGCACTTGGCGGAATGGCAGGTGGCATCATCTGGTTTGGTCGGGACGGAGCCACCATGGCGGTTTTACCACGACACGCCTTTGGCGCTTTTGAGCCAAAGGGCTAGGGAATCGTGCGTTGACCGCGCCCGTGAACATCAGCACCATACGCTTCGCCAAAAGTGTTGTTAGGTGCTGCCGTGACCGGGCTTACCCAGCGTCAATCAGATATCCTGAACATCGCCCGCGCGTTCGGCCGGGTGATGGTGGACGATCTTGCCCGCCGGTTCGAGGTCTCGGCCCAGACCATCCGCAAGGATCTCAACGACCTCTGCGACCAGCGCTCGCTGACGCGTATCCACGGCGGTGCCATCATCGCCTCCGGCGTAGAAAATCTGGCGTACGAAGCCCGCCGTTTCGTGGCCGCTGAGGAAAAGAAGGCGATCGGACTGGCGGCGGCGGCGCAGATTCCCAAAGGCTGCTCGCTGTTCGTCAACATCGGAACCACCACCGAGGAAGTCGCGAGCGCGCTTACCTCGCACGAGGATCTGCTGGTCATCACCAACAACCTCAATGTGGCGATGCAGCTTTATCGTCATCCGCGCGTCGAGGTGATCGTCGCGGGCGGTAATGTGCGCCGCTCCGACGGCGCGGTGATCGGCTCCAGCGCGATCAGCCTGATCGGCCAGTTCAAGGTGGACTATGCCATCATCGGTGCTTCGGCGATCGACGAGGAGGGCGCGCTCCTGGATTTCGACTACCGCGAGGTGCAGGTATCGCAGGCGATTATCGCCAACGCCCGCAGCGTCATGCTGGTGGCCGACAGCACGAAACTTCGTCGCAGCGCGCCGGTGCGCATCGCCCATATCAGCCAGATCCAGACCTTCGTCACCGACTCGGCCCTGCCCGCTGGCCTGCAGACCATCTGCCAGGCGCGGGGCATCGAGGTGATCGTGGCGATGCCCGGCAAGTCCGACGATCTCGATGAGACGGACGCCGAGATCGGCGCAGCCAGCGGGCGCTCCGGCGCGATGCGCTGACGTCAAACGATCGGTGAGCCTGTCCGATTTTGACCCGAAGCGTCCTGATTTGCCTGGAGGACTTTCCTAATTTTTTTTTAAGACTCTGGTGCCAACCTACCTTCATGAAAATAATTTTCGGGCTGGCGATTGTGATGGTCGTGGTCAACCAGTGGGACCAGAATTATAACCACGGGACGCTGACCCGTGCCGGCTTTTCATTGGCAAGAGCTCTCGGCCAATCGTTCGGCATATAGAGGCTTTCGCGGGCGGCCCTTATCTGTGGAGGGGAGGCGGCCTTCGTGGGTGGCCTTTTCATTTTTGGCCGCGGACTTCAATCTCAGCGTTGAACCTTTTCGCGCCCGGCAAGACCAATCATCGCCCGGGACATTGCATCACCTGCTAGGGGTATAAACCAGCGCCGCCGGCGAACGCTTTCAACGCCTGGCGGCGTTGCGCTTTCAATGTCCTTTTTCCCGCTCCGGGTGTGCACAGTACCGATGGTGCAAGCCTGCTGATCGTTGTCGCCGACATTCCACATCATCCCCGCGACATCAGGTCTCTGGTGAGTTCGAACGATTCCGGACCTGAACGTAGCGATGGCAATTGCTTTCGTTTTTGAGTGTGATTTAATCAAAACCCGAAAGCAAACCGCTGAAATTGAACATCGGCGGCACCGTAAGGTACTTTAACCCAGTATTTTGCGGTAAAGGCGTAAGGGATGCGTCCGTGGGTCAGGTTTTCGACCTTGCTATCATCGGCGGCGGCGTCAACGGGTGCGGTATCGCGCGCGACGCGGTGGGGCGCGGCAATTCGGTTTTTCTGTGCGAAATGAATGATCTGGCCAGCGGCACTTCGTCGGTGTCGACCAAGCTGGTGCATGGCGGGCTGCGCTATCTCGAATATTACGAATTTCGTCTGGTTCGCGAGGCGCTGATCGAGCGCGAAGTCCTGTGGCGGATCGCGCCGCACATCATCCGTCCGCTGCGCTTCGTGCTGCCGCATCACGCGGGCTTAAGGCCGGCGTGGCTGCTGCGGCTCGGCCTCTTTCTTTACGATCACATCGGTGGACGAAAACTGCTGCCGCCGACGCGTTCGGTCGATCTCGCACGCGACGAGGTCGGCAAGCCGTTGGTCCCCGGCCGCTATCACAAGGGTTTTGAATATTCGGACTGCTTCGTCGACGATGCCCGCCTCGTCGTTCTCACCGCGCGCGATGCGGCGAACCGCGGCGCGGATATCCGGACCCGGACGCGCGCGGTCGAGACCCGGCAGGCCGACGGCCTCTGGCACGTTACCGTCGAGGACACGCTGACCCGCGAACGCAGCTCCATCGCGGCTCGGGTGCTGGTCAACGCCGGGGGGCCGTGGGTCGAGCAGGTGCTGACGCTCGGAGCCGGCGTCAACACCCGCGCCAAGGTGCGGCTGGTGCAGGGCTCGCACATCGTGGTCAGGAAGCTCTACGACAACGACCGCGCCTACATCTTCCAGAACAGCGACGGCCGGATCGTGTTCACGATTCCATATCAGGACGACTTCACCCTGATCGGCACCACCGATCGCGATTACGAGGGCGATCCCGCCAAGGTGAAGGCCACGGACGAAGAGATTGCCTATCTCTGCGCGTCGGTCAGCGAATATCTGAGCAAGCCGGTGAAACCGGAGGACGTGGTCTGGACCTATGCTGGCGTGCGCCCCCTCTACGACGACGGCGCCAGCGAAGCCAAGGCCGCCACCCGCGAATATGCCTTCGAACTGGATACGCCAGGCGGCGTGCCGTTGCTCTCGGTCTATGGCGGCAAGATCACAACCTATCGCCGGCTCGCCGAGGAGGCGCTGGAAAAGCTGTCGCCTTATCTGAAGGGCACAAAAGCGCGCGAGGGCTGGACCGCAAAGGCGGCGCTGCCCGGCGGCGACATGGACGTGTCGGCGATCGCGGCGCTGACGGCGGACCTGGTGCGCGACTATCCGTTCCTGACGCCGGCGCATGCGAACCGTCTTGCGCACGCTTACGGCACCCGCGCGGCAAAGGTGCTGGGCGCCGCGAAATCCATGACCGATCTCGGTCGGGGATTCGGCGGCACGCTGACCGAGAGCGAAGTCCGCTATCTGATCGCGTACGAATGGGCCTGCACTGCGAGCGACATCGTCTGGCGTCGCTCCAAGCTGGGCTTGCGAATGTCGCAGCCGGAAATCGCTGCACTCGAAGACTGGCTCGCTGCACACCGGGCACAGACCGGGCGCCCGCCGAGGGAAGCGGGAGCGCGATCATGACGGTCGTGCTCGATCAGGTCACGCGGGTGGTCGAGGCTGTTGCAACCATACGCAACGTGTCGCTGACACTGGAGCGCGGCGCGCTGAGCGTGCTGCTCGGCCCGACATTGTCCGGCAAGACCTCAATCATCCGGCTGCTCGCAGGTCTCGACAAGCCGACCGGCGGTCGCGTACTGGTCGACGGCAAGGACGTCACCGGCGGCGATGTGCGCAAGCGCTCGGTGGCGATGGTATCAGCAGTTCATCAACTATCCCCCGCCCACGGTCTATGAGAATATCGCCTCGCCGCTGCGGGTGCAGAGAAAGCCGAAGGCCGAGATCGAGACGCGGGTGCGCGCGTCGGCAAAGCTGCTTGGGCTCGAGCTCGTGCTGCTCGATGAACCGCTCGCCAGGCTCGACTACAAGCTACGCAAGGAACTGCGCACCGAACTGCCGCGCATCTTCGAGGTCTCCGGCGCGATCTTCGTCTATGCGACCACCGAACCGTCCGAGGCGCTGCTGCTCGGCGGCCGCACCGTCTGCCTGCGGGAAGGCGAGGTGCTGCAGGTCGGCGAGACGCCGAAAGTCTATCGTCATCCGGACACCATGCGGGTGGCGCAGGTATTTTCCGATCCGCCGCTGAACATCGTCGGCATCGAGAAGAACGGCGACACGGTGCGCTACGAGGCGGGCATGCAGGCGCCGGCGAACGGGCTCTACGCCGCGTTCCTGATGGCGCCTATCGGGTCGGCTTCCGTGCCCACCAGCTTCAACTTGCGGACGGCCGGGGCGACCGCCATGTGTTTCCTGCCGAAGTCGCCGTCACCGAGATCACCGGCTCGGAGAGTTTTGTGCACATCAAGCGGGCGCAGACCGACTGGGTCGCAGTGCGGGCGGGCGGGCACGAATTTCTGCCGGGCGAGAAGATCGAGGTCGCGCTCAATCCCGGCGACGTGTTCGTCTTCGACGCTGGCCGTCTGGTTGCCGCGCCGGCTGCGGCGTGAGGAGGTAGCGCATGGTCCGCATTGACCTCGTCGATCTCGCCCATTCCTACAACGGCAACGCCGCCGATCCGGAGCCAAAACTCGGCGGCCTGATCGAGTTCTACCACTCGCCGGCGCAGGACTCGGTCATGGAACGCCTCGAACGGTCGAAGGTGCAGGGTGCCTGCGGACCGAAGATGAACAAGAAAGGAGTCGGCCGAGTACTGGTACAAGCGCGCCGAGAAGGACGGCAACATCGCTCTGCAGCGCAAGCTCGCGAACGAGAAGCCGAAAGGCGAGACGATCGACTACGACACGTTGATCAAGTCGTGGCCGGCTACTCCGCCAAAGCGTACTTCGAACTGACGTCAGGCGTCATTGCGAGCGCAGCGAAGCAATCCGGAAGCTCGATGGAAGGACTGGATTGCTTCGTCGCTGCCTTTCCTCGAAGGCGAGGAACTTTGCTCCTCGCAATGACGAGAGAAAGTGTGTGAGTGTCGCGGCCGGGAGCGCCCGGCCGCAGACGGCGGGGCCGCCGTCTTTACTTCACGCCCATGAAATCCAGCTTGCCGATCTCGACGCCGTTGTGGCGCAGGATGTCGTATGCGGTCGTCGCGTGAAAGTAGAAATTCGGCAAGGCGAAATGGCTGAGATATTGCTGACCCTTCAGCGTCATCGTCTTGTCCGGGCCTGCGGGGAACGTCACGTCGCGATTTTCCGCACCCTCGAATTTGGCTGACGCGGTGTTCTTCACGTAATCCACCGCCTTGGCGAGGCGCTGCTGCAACTCGTCAAATGTCTTTTCCGTATCAGGCGTGCTCGGTACCTCCGAACCCGCCAGCCGCGCGCAGGTCTTCATGGCGAAATCGCAGGCGATCTGTATCTGGCGCGTCAGCGGCAGCATGTCCGGATAAAGCCGCGCGGTCAGCAGTGTTTCGGGCGCGATTTTCCGCGTCGTGGCATGGGCTTCCCCTTTCTTGAGGATCTCGGAGAGAGCGCCGAGTGTCTGCAGGAAGGCGGGGGCCGCGGAATCGTAAAATGACATGGGATGCTCTTTTCGATGGAAGGTTGGCGATGGATTGCCCAAGATGCAGCGGCAGGGGAAGAAGCATGCTGCTGCATGCAAGTGGGGATCGTAACGACGCGTGGCAACTCCCTCGTGGCCAGATTTATTCCGGCTATCCACGTCTCCGTCATTCCGGGGCGCGAGCATTTGCGAGCGAACCCGGAATCCATAATCCCTGTAACTGCTGTTGTCCGAAATCAGCACAGGGGTTGACGCGGCTTCGGGAATGACGACGGAAGGGTTTCCCATATCGGGATTCCGGATCGCCGCTTGCACGGCGTCCGGAATGACGGCGGACAAATTTCCGTTACGGCCGCGGCTGCACCTGATGCGGTGCCGTGCGGCGCGGCGTGACAGGCTCCGCCACCGCTTCGGCTGGTCCGGCAACATGCGCTGCGCCGCCGGCCATCCGCGCGAGCAGTTCGGCGGTCGGCCAGGAATCCGCCGGCAGGCCGTACTTGCGCTGCATGGCCTTGACCGCGCTGCGGCTCTGCTGGCCGAGCACGCCGTCGATCTTGCCGACGTCGTAGCCTGCCTTGACCAGCAACTGCTGCAACTGCTTGATCTGCGCGAAGGTGAGTTGCGCCACCTGCGCCGGCGGTCTTCGCATCGGCGCCGCACCTGCGATCCGCGTGGCGAGATAAGCCGCCGTGGTCGAATAGATCAGCGAGTTGTTCCACTCAGTATAAGCGGCGAAATTGTCGTAAGCCAAAAATGCAGGACCGTTGCGCCCCATCGGCAGCAGCAGCGAAGCCGCAAGCTTGTCGTTCGGCAGCGGTTTGCCATCGGCGAAAGCGACGCCCCACGCCGCCCACTGGCTGCGTGGATGTTTGATGGTGAGATCGGCCTGATCCCACGGTATGTCGGCTGAGACATGCACCTCCTGCAGCCATGGCTCGCCGCGTTTCCATTTCAGCCCCGTCGCGATATAGTTCGCGGTCGAGCCGATCACGTCGGCGGCGCTGTGGATCAAATCGCGGCGGCCGTCGCCGTCGTAGTCCACGGCGTAGTCGTAGTAATGTCGCGGCAGGAACTGCGTCTGTCCGAGTTCGCCGGCCCACGATCCGATCATCTCGGCGGGCGTGAGATCGCCGCGGTCGAGGATCTTCAGCGCGGCGATCGTCTCGTCGTGAAACATCTCGGCGCGGCGGCAGTCATAGGCCAGCGACACCAGCGAGCGCAGCGTCGAGAGCTTGCCCTGCACAGCGCCGAAATCGCTCTCCAGCGCCCAGAACGCGGTGATGACCGCAGGCGGCACGCCGTATTCCTTCTCGGCCCGCGCGAACGCTTGTGCGTGCTGCTTGATAAGCTGCTGGCCGCGCGCCCGCCGCGCCTCCGAGGCCATTCGGCCGGCGAACTGCGTGAACAGTTGCCCGAATACGCGCTGGCCGCGGTCGCGGTTCACGATGCTCTGATCGTAAACCATGTGCGGCCGCGCTGATCGCGCGCGGCGATACGCCGGCCTTTTGCGCGTCCTGCTCGAGTTGGTTGAGGAATTGCGCAAAGCTCATGCCGTTGTGGCACGACGCACCGCGCTGGGCGAGCGCGGGGGAGGCGAGAATTGTCGCGGCGCTGATCGCGAGAGCGAACCCGACTGTGCATTTCAGAAGCGTTGATTCGAACCCCGGCATCTCACCTCTCACAGCGCATGGCCGGACTTGATCCGGCCATCCATCTGAAACAAATATGCTCGACTTTTGTTTGGATGGATTGCCGGGTCAAGCCGGGCAATGACGGAAGCGAATTGTCGCGCGCACTTTTCCGTCATTCCCTGAACAAATGCTTCGCGTTAATCGCTGAGGGGCATGCGTTCGCGACAAAGTTGACACGTTCAAGTTTGCGCTGAGCGAACGAACCTTTCAAATGCGCAATCGCCCATCGGGGAGTTCATGACCCCTGGTCTCGTGATTTCATGGAGGCTGGACAGCCGCCGATGTCCTGTGGCTGGGATATTCAAGCTGCATGGCGACGAAGTTGGCCGTCCCCATTCCGTAGCGGGTTTCGATGTCGTGAAGCGCCTGATCCAGCGCGATTGCCGGCGGCCGATCCGCGATCGGCGGAAGCAGATGCTCGGCCGGCCAGCTCGTCGCGATCTGATCAGGGACGATGCGGATACCGTTGCGCGTGCGCAGTCCGACGGCAGCGGGGGCGAACGTGATCGCACGCGAGCGATAGGTCCGCGACCAGGCATCCGCGACAAGCGCCAGCGACACCTCTTCAACGCCGGACTGGAGTTCGATGCCGAACTGCGCGGGGTTCCAAAAGGCGATGGTGTTGCGGATCGCCGTCAATGCAAACGGGCGCGTGAACCGGAAGGCGCCGCTGTCGTGACGCGCGTTCCAAGTGGTGAGGCCGAGGTCGCGGCCGACCGCGTCGGCCTTGTCCCGCCCGGCGATAGCCTCGATGAGAGTGAGTGACATCGGCATGGACGCGGTGAGTCCCGTCGTCGTCGCCACGCCGCGATCGACCACCAGCCGGCGGTCGGGGACGTAGCGGATCGCTGGATGTTTGGCGCGCAACTCCTTGAGATAGTACCAATGGGTCGTCGCGCGTCTGCCGTCGAGCAGTCCGGTATTACCGACAACCTTCGCACCAGCGCAGACGCCGACGATGATTGCGCCTTTTTCGGCCTGGCTCTTGATCCACTGCAGGGCTGTCGGATCGTCGTCACGGCTCATGGCGGGGACGATGACATAGTCGGCGCCGTCCGGATGCTGCGCATCGAAGTCCGCGACCGTCGCCTGCGGCTCAACTTTCAGCGCCGGAAAAAGCGTCACCGGTCCTGGTTTTGTTGCCAGCATCATCACATCGGCGACGTCGGCGCGCCGAAGGACGCCATAGGGCATCAGATAATCGGTGGTCTCGGTGGCGTCGTTGATGCCGACGATTGCGATCAGCGGCCGTTGGCGTTTTGGCGGCTTCAGCGCCGCGATGGTGGCATCTGCCTCTTCCGTCGCAATTGGCGGCGCTGCTGCAACAGCAGGTTCCGCAGGCAATGTGAGCAGCCAGCCGCCACCGGCAATCGCAAGAAGAGCGGCTGCGCCGAGACCACCCCATAACGCGACGACCAGTTCATGATGACATCCTCGATGGCTGGCGGTGGCATGGGCGGGTTGTAATTTATCGCGCGGAGAGCGGCTACGGTGACGTAAAAGATGTGCAATTGCATATCGGGGAATCCATAATCCGTGTCTTGCGATTTTCAACCGACGCCAGGATTATGGATTACGGATCGCCGCTTGCGCGGATGACGAGCGGGTTGGGACTGGCTCGATCGTAAAGCTTTTAGCGAACGCTTGGTCGACTTCGGTTATTAAGCCTTAAACATTCCCTCACATCTCCCTCGCGTTGCTGAACGCAAAGCTCGTCACGCGCCGGGTGAGGGCCGGCCGGTCCTCCCCTTGCATTTAGTTATTCCGTTCTCTACATACTGAACCAAATGGTTCAGTATACACAAGCCCGCTTCGATGCCTCGTTCGCCGCGCTCTCGGACGCCACCCGACGCGGCGTTCTGGAGCAACTGGGCCGTCGAGATGCTTCGATCACGGACCTTGCCGCGAAGTTCCACATGACCCTCACGGGCATGAAGAAGCATGTCGGGGTCCTGGAGCAGGCGGGGCTCGTCACCACGGAAAAGGTCGGGCGCGTGCGGACCTGCAAGCTCGGCCGGCGCCGGCTGGAGGAAGAGGCGGCATGGATCGAGAGATACCGCCAGCTCTGGGCCTCACGTTTCGATGAGTTGGACAAGGTTGTCGGGGAATTAAAACGAAAAGAGAGGGTCGATGCCAAAAAGAGAAAGTGAGCCTACCCCCATGCAGAACCGCACGACGGTGGAACGGAAGTCCGAGCGCGAGCTGGTCGTTACGCGAACCGTCAACGGCCCGGCGCGCATCGTGTTCGAGGCGTGGACCACGCCCGATCTGTTCAAGCGATGGTGGGCACCGAAGTCATTTGGCGTGACCATGCTGTCCTGCGAGATGGATATTCGCACGGGCGGCACGTACCGTCTCGTGATGGGCCACCCGTCGTCCGAGCGGCCTATGGCGTTCTTCGGCCGGTACATCGAAGTGACGCCGCACTCCCGCCTTGTCTGGACCAATGACGAGGGCGACGGCGATGGGGCAGTGACGACGGTGACCTTTGAAGAAAGAGGCGGCGAGACAGTGGTCGTCGTGCACGACCTTTATCCCTCGAAGGAAGCTCTCGACGATGCTATCGCCTCCGGGAGTACGGGTGGGTTTAGCGAGCAGTTCGAACAACTGGACGAGCTTCTCGTCACTCTGGGCGGGAGCGTGGGGCGGTCATGAATCGGCGATCTCGCGGTCGGCCGCCTGGCTCTATCACTATGCGGAAGAGAACCCCGACGAGGCCGTCGCCGGCCTCAACGATAAGACCGAGGCTGTGATCCGCAAGCTCGAAGCCCAGCGCAAAGAGGCGCGCCGTTCGCTCAGCGACAAAATTGGCATGAGCCAATTTTGTCGCGAGCTCGTAGTGATGTTAATGGTGTTCTCACACCTCCCTTGCATTTGAAAACGCAAAGCTCGTCACCCGTCGGGTGTTCTCGTCCAAAATCAAGGTGCGGGTGATCGGCGGTTCGGCGCGCTGGGCGCAGTTCTCGCGTTCGCAGAGGCGGCAATTGACGCCGATCGGCGTGCCCTCGGCTTTTTCCAGGTCCATGCCGGCAGCGTAGACCAGTTTCGCGG
>JBDTCP010000025.1:0-8909 GCA_039923555.1 Nitrobacter sp. | reverse complement strand
GACAGCGCTGGCCTACGTAATGCGCAAAGCGCTTCGTATAGAGCGGGTTGTCCGCCAGGAAATCGAGCCGCTCGCGCTTCACCTTGCCGCAACTACGGCATCGCACCCGCCGGACCTCAATCTCCAGAAAGATACGCGTGTCGCCGCACGGCAGATCGCGAACCTGCCGTATGCGTCGGTCGTACCAACCCGAATGAATCCTTCCTCAGCACCCGCAAATCGTTTTTTGCGCGCCGGGCGAGCGTGATGATGCGCGCCTTCACCGAAGACACCGCGCACCGTGGGTTGGGGCGAAAGCCGGGGAACGTGTACGTGTCCCAAAGGCGCCGCTGTCGCTTCGATGAGTTGGCGATCGGGAAATGATGCCCAATTCAACCACCTTACGAAACCCAGAAACCCCGGTATCCATGGGGATTCAAGCCGCATTCCCTATTAGATTCGTCCACTCGTTTTCCTGATGAGCCCTAAAAAATGGCGGACATATGATCGAAGCCGCTTCGAAGCTGTTCAAGAGCCCTCCGTTAAATTGAGCGATATTCATGCGACCGATATCGACCTTGCCGAAGGTGAAAGCTGAAGTTTTGCGTTGTTCAGCGCGCCTGCCGCATCCGTACTTGCGGACATACAGACCGAAAATCAGTCCCCGCGGCACCAATGGCGGGCCACGGCGGCTTGGAGTCATATCTCCATGTAAGAGTCGTAGTCATGGCGCCGAATACGCTGAGCATCATTCGAGCGATTATCATTTTGAGAACGCAGGCGCTTTTACCGGTGATCGATCTATCGCGCTGTTTTCGAATTGGGTGAACGCCTCCAGTGCGTGGCTTGCGTACATGACCGATGGTCCCGCGCCCATGTAGATCGCCATTCCGAGCGTTTCACCGACTTCTTCTTTCGTGGCTCCTTGTTCCACCGCGGCCTTAACGTGAAAGGCGATACAGTCGTCACACCGCACGGCTACGGCTATGCCGAGCGCAATCAGTTCTTTGGTCTTTACATCGAGCACCTTTGAAACGGTCGCTGCTTGAGCGATACCTGCAAACGCCTTCATGACATCAGGGGCTCCACCACGCAAATTGCGCAGAAGGGCGCTCAATTCTGTCGTCATTTGTGGCCAGTTATTCATTGGTATGCCTTATCATCTGCAGGATCGTAGCGGCTGTTATACGGTAAAACATGTGGGCGACATTGCGATGGATCAAAGCCTTGCCGCGACGAATTGATAGATGCTGTCGGCCTCAATTTGGCGGGTTATTGGACACGATGCCTATATTCGGTCGGCTAAGCGAGGGTCCTATCCTTGAGAACTCGAAGGGCGTTCAAGATGACAGTTACGTCGATTAGCTCCTGTAGGAGAGCGCCCTGGACCGGCGTGAGATAGCCAAAAGCTGCCGCGAACATGCCGAGCATCGAAAGACCAATACCAACGTAGACGCTCTCCAGCGCGATGAACTTGGCCCGACGGGCAATTTTGATGGACGGCACGACGCGATCAAGCTGATCCACAAGGAGGACCACGTCCGCGGCTTCTGCGGAGGCGGCCGCACCTTTGGCACCCATGGCAAGTCCGATATCCGCGGCGGCGAGCGCCGGGGCATCATTTACACCGTCACCGACCATCATCACGGGTCCATTCTTTCGTTCCGCGAGTACAGTCATGACCTTTTGATCCGGCGTGAGTTCCCATCTCAGGGCGTCGATCGCAAGACCAGCGGCAACGGCTTCGGCCACGTCTTGTCGGTCACCAGTCGCCAGGACAATGCGTTCGATGCCCAAGTTACGAAGGCCTCTTAACAACGCTTCGGTCCCCATCCGCAGCTGGTCAGCGAGCACTATTTCGCCGGCCCAAACGCCACCAATCGCAACCGCAACGACAACCGCTGATGAGGGCGAGGCCGATGATAATGCGAAGGAACTGATCGACGCGTCCGAGGTTGCGGGTCATGGTCAAATTCTCCGGATGAAACCAAGCGACCTTGGCGCACACCGCTGGGATGACGTTGATCTGCGACCGAGATGGCTGCTCGTGGCGAATACAATATCGGTCAGCTGTGCCGGAATGAGTTTGGTGACCTGGCCTATCTGGTCGGGTTCGACAACACTTGCGCGGTGACCCGCTGGACACTGCCGAGGTGAGGGTCTTGCCGGATACCTATCCCTTCGGTGTGTGACGCCGTCGCCCGGGTTCGTGCCGCGCGGCTCCGCTTTTGAGGAGCGTTTGGAGATGTTGAAGATTCCGCATCGAGCCCTGGCATTTGTCGGCCATGGCAGAAACGCCTGTTCCTGCGAAATGACCGTGACGCCAACTTTCCAAGTCTGAGGGTCGAGAAGGTATTTGAAAACGAAAACCCGTCTACGCACGAGCAGGGGCAGCGATCGTCCCGGACGGGTGAGCCAGGGCGCAGTGGCTGACCGCAAAGCTGCTATCGAGCCCACCGATTGGCCCGATCTCGAGGAGCATCGCTTTGCGCGAACGGTTGCCGCCGTCATGGAGCAATGGTCCGGGCGAGTAAGGGAACAGCCCCGATCGTGGTCGCGCCGCCGAGAACGCTGGCTGAATTTCGAAACGCAATTCGTTCCGATGTGAAGGCTTGCGTCATCGCGGAGATAAGCAAGAACCTAACAAAGCATCCGATTGGGGAAATTGAAAGCATCTTATGGCTGGTGCCTGAAAATCGGCCATTTGCACCGGTCTCGACAGATCACACTCACTGCATTTGATTTGGGTCAACGGCGTCGGCCCATAATGTGGACGTTATGGTTGCGTCGTCGCAATGAGGAGGCCGCAATGTCCTACGCAACGCTGCTGGTATACGTCAATGCCGACCACGTTTCGAAACCGCTTGTCAGCGTCTCGGTAGGTCTGGCGGATAACTTTTGGTCAAAGCTGATCGGGTTGTCGGCTCTCGGGGTCATCCCGCCGTTTGTGGCGGAGGGTGTGGTGATCGTAGACAATGCGACGGAAGCTGACATTGCACTGATGGAAGCAAAGCTGGGCGAGGCGGGTGACAAATTTCGTGCTGCCGCGGGAACCAGCCGTCAGACCGAATGGCGATCGTTCGTGGAGTGTCCCACGGAAATCCTGATCAGCGAAGTGTGCTGTTCCGATTTGATCGTGGTCGAAAAAAACAAGGCTTCGTGGGACATTCATAGGGCGGAATGCGCCACCGAGACAGCCAGACGCATTATCTGTCGTCCAATTCTGGGCGGACTGCACCATCAATATGCCCGGATTTGATATGCGGTAGGCACAGGGTAGCGGGAGGAAACCTGAATTATGAATATTGAAAAATACACCGAGCGGGCACGCGGTTTCATCCAGTCGGCGCAATCGCTCGCTGTGCGCGACGGCCATCAGCAGTTTTCGCCGCTGCATATGCTCAAAGTACTGCTGGACGACAGCGAGGGCCTGGCCGGCGGTCTGATCGACCGCGCGGGCGGCAATTCGCGCGCGATCCTGAAGGCAACCGAGGACGCGCTCAACAAGCTACCGAAGATTTCGGGGAGCGGCGCAGGTCAGGTCTATCTGGCGTCGGAACTGGCGCGGGCGTTCGATGCCGCCGAAAAAGCCGCCGACAAGACCGGCGACAGTTTTGTCACCGTGGAACGGCTGTTGCTCGGGCTCACGCTCGAGAAAGACTCTGACGCCAGCGCCATCCTGAAAAAGGGCGGCGTCACGCCGCAAAGCCTTAACGCCGCGATCGAAGCCTTGCGCAAGGGCCGTACCGCGGACAGCGCAACAGCCGAAAACGCCTATGACGCGCTGAAGAAATATTCGCGCGACCTGACCCAAGCGGCGCGCGACGGCAAGCTCGACCCCGTGATCGGGCGCGACGAGGAAATCCGCCGCACCATCCAGGTATTGTCCCGTCGCACCAAGAACAACCCGGTGCTGATCGGCGAGCCCGGCGTCGGCAAGACCGCGATCGTCGAAGGCTTGGCGCTGCGGATCCTCAACGGCGACGTCCCGGAAAGCCTCAAGGACAAGAAACTGCTGTCGCTCGATCTAGGCGCGCTGATCGCGGGCGCCAAATATCGCGGCGAATTCGAGGAGAGGTTGAAGGCCGTGCTGCAGGAAGTCACCTCAGCCGAGGGCAGCATCATCCTGTTCATCGACGAGATGCATACCTTGGTCGGCGCCGGCAAGGCCGACGGCGCGATGGACGCCTCGAACCTGTTGAAGCCGGCGCTGGCGCGCGGCGAATTGCACTGCATCGGCGCCACCACGCTGGACGAATATCGCAAGCACGTCGAGAAAGATGCGGCGCTGGCGCGGCGGTTCCAACCGATCTTTGTTTCCGAGCCCACCGTGGAGGACACCATTTCGATTCTGCGCGGCCTGAAAGACAAATACGAACAGCATCACGGCGTGCGGATAACGGATTCTGCATTGGTGGCGGCGACCACGCTGTCGAACCGCTACATCACCGACCGTTTTCTGCCTGACAAGGCGATCGACCTGATGGACGAGGCCGCGGCGCGGCTGAAGATGCAGGTCGATTCCAAGCCGGAAGAACTCGATTCGATGGATCGGGAAATCATCCGGCTGAAGATCGAGCAGGAAGCGCTGAAAAAAGAAAGCGACGCCGGTTCGAAAAGTCGCCTGCAGGCGCTGGAAAAGGAACTCGCCGATCTCGAACAGAAGTCTGCGGCGCTGACCTCGCGCTGGAGCGCGGAAAAGAACAAGCTATCGACCGCGCAAAAGCTCAAGAGCGAACTCGACGGCCTGCGCATTGAACTCGCCAACGCGCAGCGCCGCGGCGAATATCAGCGCGCCGGCGAACTGGCCTATGGTCGGATCCCCGAGCTTGAAAACAAGCTCGCGGACATCGAGGCCAAGGAAACCACCGGCGAGATGATGGAGGAGGCTGTTACGGCCAGCCACATCGCGCAGGTGGTGTCGCGCTGGACCGGGGTGCCCGTCGACAAGATGCTAGAGGGCGAGAAAGACAAGCTGCTTCGCATGGAAGACAGCCTCGGCAAGCGCGTGATCGGTCAGGCCGAAGCCGTGCATGCGGTGGCAACCGCGGTGCGACGTTCGCGCGCGGGATTGCAGGACCCCAACCGCCCGATGGGCTCGTTCATGTTCCTGGGCCCGACCGGCGTCGGCAAGACCGAACTGACGAAAGCATTGGCGGAGTATCTGTTCGACGACGAGACCGCGATGGTGCGTCTCGACATGTCCGAATACATGGAGAAACACTCAGTCTCGCGCTTGATCGGCGCGCCTCCCGGCTATGTTGGTTACGACGAAGGCGGTGCGCTCACCGAAGCGGTGCGGCGGCGGCCCTATCAGGTCGTGCTGTTCGACGAGGTCGAGAAAGCGCATCCCGATGTTTTCAACGTGCTGCTGCAGGTGCTCGACGACGGCCGATTGACCGACGGCCAGGGCCGCACGGTGGATTTCCGCAACACGCTGATCATCATGACTTCGAACCTCGGCTCGGAGTTTTTGGTCAACCAGCCCGAGGGCGAGGATACGTCGGCGATCCGCGAGCAGGTGATGAGGATGGTGCGTGCGCACTTCCGTCCTGAATTCCTCAACCGCGTCGATGAGATCATCCTGTTCCACCGGTTGCAGAAGAGCGAGATGGGCCGGATCGTGGAAATCCAGTTCGGCCGTCTGCAAAGGTTGCTGGAGGATCGCAAGATCGATCTCGATCTCGATGGCGGCGCGCGCGATTGGCTTGTCGAAAAAGGCTGGGACCCCGCCTATGGCGCGCGCCCGCTCAAGCGCGTGATCCAGCGCAATGTGCAGGATCCGATGGCGGAAATGATCCTGGCCGGCGATATCGTCGATGGCGATCGCGTAGCGATTTCGACCGAGGGCAATGTGTTGACCTTCAACGGCAAGGAGCCGCGCTCGGCCGAGATCGCGCAATTTGAAGCGCCAATACCGATGGGAAAGCTGAACTGATCTCTTCGTTTTTGGAGGATCGCCGTGGCGGGTGCAATCGATGACATTACGATACCGGAGCAGGTCCTCGATACTGCCTGGACCGCCGCGCAGTAGACGGTTTCCTGTTGAAATAATTAAAATTGTGAAGCCTCCGGTTCAGACCCCGGGGCCTTGGCGGTGGGCGTCCGTTCGAGCCCTTAAGCCGGCGAAGATTCTATGATGATGGCACGAGGCAGCAGCGGTGAAACCTTGAGGGACGCCCACGATGAATCCGACAATCGACGAACTCGGCGCGGAAGAGATCTGGAAGGAGCCGGTTGATTGGATTCTCACCCGCCTGGTGACGACCGCCGCCGGCCTCGATGCTACTGAGGTCCAGTCGCGGCTGAAAACATTCGGCCCCAACGATGCGGCCGCCGTCAAGCGATCACCGCTCCTGCTGCAATTCCTGTCTCGCTTCCGCAACCCTTTGGTCATTATCCTGCTCGTGGCGAGCGGATTGTCTGCGGCGACCGGTGACGTCGCAAGCTTCGTAATCGTTGTATCCATCGTCACGATCAGCATGACGATAGATTTCGTCCAGGAAGTCCGAGCTCAAATTGCGGTCGAGGCGCTGCGCCGGTCGGTGGCGGTACAGGCAACGGTACGACGCAGCGGCACCAGCCTGTCGGTGCCTATCGACGGCCTGGTTCCCGGCGACGTTGTCGAGCTGATCGCTGGCGATCTCGTGCCGGCAGACTCGCGACTGCTCGAAAGTCGCGACCTTTTCATCAACCAGGCGCTGCTGACCGGAGAGCCTTACCCTGCCGAGAAGCTCGCGAGCGATGCTCCGTCAGGCGCGGAAAACCTCGCTGGCGCGTCGAATGTCGTCTTCGCCGGAACCTCCGTCATCAGTGGCACCGCAACTATTGTTGTTTGCCGAACTGGTGCGAGGTCGGCTCTCGGCCACCTCGCGACGAGCTTGGCGGAAAAGCCGCCGGCCACCGATTTTACGGTCGGCATTCGCCGATTTGGCCTACTGATCATGCGCCTTACGGTGTTGATGGTGCTCTTTGTCATGGTGGTGAACATCTCATTTCACCGGCCAGTGATGGAGTCGCTGATGTTCGCGCTGGCGCTTGCTGTCGGGCTGACGCCAGAACTGCTCCCGATGATCGTGACCGTGACGCTTGCGCGCTCGGCATTGGAGCTGTCCGGGCGAAAGGTCATCGTGAAGCGTTTAACCGCAATCCACGATCTCGGTGCCATGAATGTACTGTGCACCGACAAGACCGGAACGCTGACGGAAGCCACGATCAAACTGATGCGCGCAATTGATGGGCGGGGCGCCGAGAGCAAAGCCGTATTCGCCAATGCCTATATCAACAGCCAGTTCGAGACCGGCATGAAGAGCCCGCTGGATCAGGCAATTCTTGCCGCCCATCCGTTCGATATGGCGGACTGGAAGAAGATCGACGAAGTACCATTCGATTTCGAGCGGCGGCGTGTCTCGGTCCTGGTCGAGCACGGCGTCGAGCGTCGTTTGATCGTCAAGGGTGCACCGGAGGATCTTCTGCGGCTATCGGGGCAATACGAGGACGCGGACGGCAAGTTACTTCCGCTCGACCCTGAGACGCGCCGTTGCTTCGAGGCCACCCTTGATGGACTCGGTGCTCAGGGGTTCCGCGCCCTAGGGATCGCGAGCCGCGTCGCCGATGCGAGCCGTAACACTGCCGCGATTGGCGACGAGTCCAACCTTGTTTTTTCCGGCTTCGCCGTTTTCCTCGATCCTCCGAAGGCAAGCGCTGGCGCTACCATCCAGGCTATGACCGCCGCGGGCATCTCGGTGAAGGTGCTGACCGGCGACAACGAACTCGTGACACGACACGTCTTCGCCGAGATCGGGGTGCCGGTCACAGGAGTCCTCACGGGCGACGCACTGACAAGTCTCTCGGAAGAGGCGCTGATAGGACAGTTGCCGCGGGTTAACCTATTCTGCCGCATCAACCCGCAGCAGAAGCTTCGGATCCTGTTGGCGCTGAAGCGGCTCGACAATGTCGTTGGCTTCATGGGTGATGGCATCAACGATGCTCCGGCGCTACACGCGGCGGATGTCGGAATATCGGTCGACGGCGCCGCCGACGTCGCGCGCGCGGCTGCCGACCTGATTCTGCTGGAGCATGACCTTTCCGTCGTGCGCGACGCGGTAGTCTGCGGGCGCGGTACGGTTCGGAATGTATCTAAATACGTCCTGATGGGTTCAAGCTCGAATTTCGGCAATATGTTCAGCATGGCCGGTGCGGCACTAATCTTGCCGTTTTTGCCAATGCTGCCGATCCAGATTCTGCTGAACAATCTTCTGTACGACGTGTCGGAGATTGCCATCCCTTTTGATAGTGTTGATGAAGAGGCTATCGTTGGGCCGGTGAAATGGGACGTCAAGTTCATCGAACGGTTCATGCTGGTATTCGGGCCGGTCAGCTCGGTGTTCGATTTTCTCACATTCTATGTCTTGCTGCATGTGTTTGGCGCTGGCGAGGCGCTGTTTCAGACGGGCTGGTTCATCGAATCGATTACGACCCAGGTTCTAGTGGTCTTCGCCATTCGGACCCGACGACCGTTCTTTCTGAGCAGGCCGCATGTGTTCCTCGTCGCCATGGCCCTTGGAGTTATCGCCGTCGCAATCGCTCTCCCGTTACTCCCCGTCGTCGGCCGGTGGTTTGGGTTCGTGGCGCCGCCGCCGTGGTTCTTCGTCTTCCTGATCGGCGCGACACTGGCGTATCTAGCAATCGTGGAAATCACCAAGCGCATCTTTTACCGCGCCATAGCCGGAAAATCACAGGGACGCCTGCGAATATAGTGCCTGGGTTGGAGGAAGCTAAAGCGAGGCGAACTCACAAAGGGGGGGCTGGGTTCGGTGCTTTACAATAATCTGTCGGCCTTGGAAGTCCTGCCATTCGCCTCCATAGCAGCGATGATCGTCGCTTGGACGTTCTTGTCCTGCGCCGCTATGGCGGCGGTCAGTGACAAT
>JBDTCP010000024.1:0-14001 GCA_039923555.1 Nitrobacter sp. | reverse complement strand
GTGCTTGGAAAAATCGACATCGCCACCATGCGCGAGGCCAACCTGCGTGCCAGCGGCGAGAATGCAAACAGTTCGCCGACAGTGGTCGCGCGCTGGCTGTGGGACAGGATCGCGAAATAGCGTCGGTGAGAAATAGCACTCGACGGACTTCCCTCCCCCTTTGCGGGAGAGGGAAAGAACCGATCAGTTCTTCGTCTTGTCGACCAGCGCGCCCTTCTTGATCCACGGCATCATGTCGCGGAGTTTTGCGCCGACCTCCTCGATCGGATGCGCGGCGAGCTTGGCGCGGGTCGCCTTGAACGAGGTCTGGTTGACCTTGTTTTCCAGCATCCAGTCGCGGGCGAACTTGCCGGACTGAATGTCGTTCAGCACGCGCTTCATCTCGGCCTTGGTCTCGGCGGTGACGATGCGCGGGCCGGTGACGTACTCGCCGTACTCCGCGGTGTTGGAGATCGAGTAGTTCATGTTGGCGATGCCGCCTTCGTAGATCAGGTCGACGATCAGCTTCACTTCGTGCAGGCACTCGAAGTACGCCATTTCGGGCGCGTAGCCGGCTTCCACCAGCGTCTCGAAGCCGCCCTTGATCAGTTCGACCAAGCCGCCGCAGAGCACGACCTGCTCGCCGAACAGGTCGGTCTCGCACTCTTCCTTAAAGGTGGTCTCGATGATGCCGGCGCGGCCGCCGCCGACCGCAGATGCGTAGCTGAGGCCGAGATCGTGAGCGTTACCGGAGGAATCCTTGGCGATCGCGATCAGGCAGGGCACGCCGCCGCCACGCTGATACTCCGAGCGCACGGTATGGCCGGGGCCCTTCGGTGCGATCATCAGCACGTCGAGATCGGCGCGCGGATCGAGCAGGTTGAAATGCACGTTGAGACCATGCGCGAAGACGAGCGCCGCGCCCTTCTTCATGTTGTCGTGCAGATGGTCGCGATAGATGTCGCCCTGCAGTTCGTCGGGCGTCAGCATCATCACGAGGTCAGCCCACTTCGCAGCCTCGGCCACTTCCATCACCTTGAAGCCGACGGCTTCGGCTTTCTTGGCGGAGGTAGAGCCCTTGCGCAGTGCGATCGCGATCTCCTTGACGCCGGAGTCCTTCAGGTTCAGCGCGTGGGCGTGACCCTGGCTGCCATAGCCGACGATGGCGACCTTCTTGCCCTTGATCAGGTTCAGGTCGGCGTCGCGATCGTAATAAACACGCATGGTCGTTCCTCTCTTGTGGCCATCATCGGCCAGATCAGCATTTGCGGATAGCGCAGGCACCCGGCCCGGAAGAATTGCGCCCGGTTTTTAGGGCGACGGCTGCCGGGAAACAAGCCCGCAGCAACTGACCGAACCGCTTTCCGGACACTGACATCAACGCCGTCCAGCCGGTGAACGGCAGGATTGCGTCTGAGATTCGCCGGGGCCTGGCTTGCCGCAGAGATAGCTGCCATGCAGCGGCGCGTGATAATCCGCCGACACCAGCGTGAAGCCGACGTCCGTCAACATCCGCTCAATCACCCAGCCGAAGGTCGAATGCTCGTCTCGCATGTGGGCCACGACATCGTCGCACGGGAAGTCATGGTTCTTGATGTTGAACTCTGCCCACTGCTCGACGGTGCGATCGGTGTCGTCCGGCGCGCCGGCGAACACGATGTCGCGCAGGAACAGCCGCCCGCCGGGCTTGATGACGCGGTACATGCGCGACAGCGCCACCGCTTTCCAGAAGTCCGGCAGATGATGAAGCGTGAACTCGCTGACAACCAGATCGAACGAGCCGGGCGCGAGGGCAAAGCTGAGCAAGCCAGCCGATTGCGTCCTGATCGCGACGTTGCTGTCGCGCGCCTGGACTTCGGCCAGCGCCAGCGCTGCCGGCGCAATGTCGACCGCATCGACCTCCACGCCCATCTTCGCCGCTTCGCAGGCAAGCGTCCCGGTACCGCAACCGATATCCGCGATTCGCCAGCCCGGCTTCACACCGAGTTTGGTCAGCGTGGCGCGGGCTCGGCCGCCGCTGTCGTCATGGTCGTAGATCGCTGAGCGCGCGGCTACAAGCGTATCCAGCCCGATCCGTCCGCGTTCGCTGTAGAACCAGTCTCGCGCCAACATGACCCTACATCCCTTTTGGCCCGCGCCCGATCGCCGCGACGCCCGTGCGCGACACCTCGACCAGACCGATAGGCCGCATCAGGTTGACGAACTGGTCGATCTTGGACGTGCCGCCGGTGATCTCGAACACGAAGCTCTCGTTCGTGGCATCGACCACGCGGGCACGGAACACTTCCGCAAGTCGCATCGCCTCGATGCGCTGATCGCCCGAGCCCTTCACCTTGACCATGGCCAATTCGCGCTCGATGGCGCGCCCGGTCAGCGTCATGTCCACGACCTGATAGACCGGGATCATGCGGTCGAGCTGATGCTTGATCTGGGTAATCACCATCGGCGTGCCGGTGGTGACGATAGTGATGCGCGAGACGTGCTTCTGGCTTTCAGTCTCCGACACCGTAAGGCTTTCGATGTTGTAGCCGCGCCCGGAGAACAGGCCGATCACCCGCGCCAGCACACCCGGCTCGTTGGCGACCAGTACCGACAGGGTGTGAGTCTCGTTGGGGTCGTGGCGCTCTTCCATAAAGTAGGCGGAGGCGGGCTGGGTCATTGCAGTTTCCTAAGTGGTCATGCCCGCGAAGGCGGGCATCCAGTACTCGCGACGTTCATGGCCAAATGTGAACGCGACAGCGTACTACCGGTCAAGCCGGACGATGACGCTGCATTTCCGGATCGGGCTGCGTCCTTCATCGGTGCTCACACCAGCGCCTTGCCGCCGGCAAATGCGGCAGCGGTCGCGTCAGCATTGGCTTCGGCCGGCAAAAGCATCTCGTTGTGGGGCCTGCCGGACGGGATCATCGGGAAGCAGTTTTCCAGCGCCGCGACGCGGCAGTCGAACAGTACCGGTTTCTTCACCGAGATCATCTCCTTGATCGCACCGTCGAGATCAGACGGCTTAATCGCCCGCAAGCCGACGCAGCCGAAAGCATCGGCGAGCTTGACGAAATCCGGCAGCGCCTCGGAATACGAATGCGACAGCCGGTTGCCATGCAGCAACTGCTGCCACTGCCGCACCATGCCCATGTACTGATTGTTGAGGATGAAGATCTTGATCGGAAGTTCGTACTGAACGGCCGTCGACATTTCTTGCATCGTCATTTGCACCGAAGCATCGCCGGCGATGTCGATGACGAGGCTGTCGCGATGCGCCACCTGCACGCCGAGCGCGGCCGGCAGGCCGTAGCCCATGGTTCCGAGTCCGCCCGATGTCATCCAGCGGTGCGGCTGCTCGAAGCCGAAGAACTGCGCCGCCCACATCTGATGCTGGCCGACTTCGGTGGTGATGTAGGTGTCGTGCCCGCGCGTCGCCTCGAACAGTCGCTGGATCGCGAACTGCGGCAGGATCACGTCGTCGTTCTTCTTGTAGGCTAGCGAGTTGCGCGCGCGCCAGCGTCCGATCTCGAACCACCATGGATCGATTTTCGGCGTCTTGCCTTCCGCCTTGAATGACTGCAACAAGTCAGCCATCACGCTGCCGGCATCGCCGATGATCGGCACATCGACGCGGATGTTCTTGTTGATCGACGACGGATCGATGTCGATGTGGATTTTCTTCGAGCCCGGCGAAAACGCATCGGTGCGCCCGGTAATGCGGTCGTCGAAGCGCGCGCCGATACATAGCATGACGTCGCAATCGTGCATCGCCATGTTGGCTTCGTAAGTGCCGTGCATTCCCAACATGCCGAGCCAGTTCTTACCCGATGCCGGATAGGCGCCAAGTCCCATCAGGGTAGAGGTGATCGGAAAACCCGTGGCATCGACCAGGGCGCGCAGCGTCTTCGACGCCTCAACACCGGCATTGATAACGCCGCCGCCGGTGTAGATCACCGGACGCTTGGCGCCTGCCAGCAGCGCCACCGCTTTCCGGATTTGCCCAGGGTCGCCCTTGGTCTGCGGCTTGTAGGAGACATGCACGTCGGACTTGCGCGGCGGGTGATAGGTGCCGGTGGCGAACTGCACGTCCTTGGGCACGTCGACCACGACCGGCCCGGGGCGGCCGGTGGTCGCAACATAGAACGCCTCATGCAGCACTTTTGCGAGATCGTTGACGTCGCGCACCAGCCAGTTGTGTTTGGTGCAGGGCCGCGTGATGCCGACGGTGTCGCATTCCTGAAACGCGTCGTTGCCGATCAGGTGCGTCGGCACTTGACCGGTGATGCACACCAGCGGGATCGAATCCATCAGCGCATCGGTGAGCGGCGTCACCATGTTGGTCGCACCCGGTCCCGACGTCACCAGCACCACGCCTGGCTTACCGGTAGAACGGGCATAGCCTTCGGCAGCGTGACCGGCCCCCTGCTCATGCCGCACCAGGATGTGCTCGACTTTTTCCTGCTGGAAAATCTCGTCGTAGATCGGAAGCACCGCCCCGCCGGGATAACCGAAGATGTGCTGAACGCCATGATCGGCAAGCGCGCGGACGATCATGGCCGCGCCGGTCATTTGATTGGCATCCTGACTGTTATTGTCGCTCATTGTTGGCTCCGGATCGCGCTGTGCGCGGGGTTATTCTCATCTGGAACAATAAAAAAGGGCCTCTGAAGGGCCCTGTTGCACCGCCTTGGATTTGAACGGCCTCAGCCGTCCCGGGCAGCGCTCCAGGGTACGACAATAAGTACAAGAGTAATTTTATTACGCATTTGTCGCCAAGACTTCCCAAAGGTTGCGCGGTTATAAAGGCCGGATTCGACGTCGTCAACCGGTTTCGGACGCAAATATAGTCGGTTCCGCTGGTTTGGGGAGTAGGGCGAACCGCTCCTTGCCATGGCCGGGCTTGTCCCGGTCTCTTTCCGAAGAACTGAAAAGACGTGGATGCCCGCGACAGGCGCGGGCATGACGGCCAACTATTTGGCGAGCGTGGTCCCCAACACAGTTCCAGCCTCCTCCGGCTTAACCCACTGAAACTCCGGCAACTGATGCCGGAACCAGGTGAACTGCCGTTTCGCGTAGTGGCGAGTATCGGCGCGGCCGATCGCGACCGCTTCCTCCAAAGAAATCTCGCCGCGCAGATGCCGGATCAACGCCGGCACGCCATGCGCCTTCATGGCCGGCAGCAGCGGATCGAGGTTTCGTTCGGTCAGAGCCCTCACCTCCTCCAGCGCCCCGGCTTCCAGCATCGTACCGAAGCGGGTATCGATCCGCGCATACAGCGCCTCGCGATCCGGCGCGAGGAAGATCGCCCTCACCTGGTCCGGCGGCAACAGCGGCGCCATACCCTCCCGATGCCAGTCGGCGAGCGCGCGCCCCGTCGCTTCGATCACCTCCAGCGCCCGCGCGATGCGAGTGCGGTCGCGCGGCTTCAGCCGCTCCGCCGCGGTGGGATCGCGCTGCGCGAGAACGGCGTGCAGCGCCTCTGGTCCGTCACGTTCGAGCCGCGCGCGCACCTCGTCGCGAACCTCGGACGGAATCGGCGGCACCGCCGACAGGCCCCGCGTCAGCGCCTTGAAGTAAAGCCCGGAGCCGCCGGTGAAAATAGGCTGGCGGTTTTGCGCGCGCGCTTCCTCCAGGGCTTTCGCGGCGTCCGCCAGCCACATTCCGGCAGAACAATTTACGCTCGCATCGACGAAGCCGTAGAGCCGGTGCGGCACGCGCGCCTCCTCATCCTGAGTCGGGCGCGCGGTAATAATGCGAAGGTCGCGATAGACCTGCATGGAGTCGGTATTGATAACAATGCCGCCGGCCTGTTCAGCGAGCGAAAGCGCCAATGCCGACTTGCCGCTGGCGGTCGGCCCTGCGATAAGCACGGCGTCTTTCCGCTGCTCCGGATTCTCACTCATGTCCCTCGTCGCCACGCTGATCTGCAATCCGGATAATCCCGTGCTCGATAGCACGGTGGTACAAGGTGCACGCACAATTCTTCGCAACGCGGGTCCGGCGCATTGGCTGTGCAATGACGTCGCGGTCGACATTCCGTTCGAAAGCAGCGATCCGATTCCCGCCATCGTACAGCGTCTGCACGCAGTGCTCGGCGGCGGCCTGCCGGCCGACGTGGTGGTGCAGCCTCGGCTCGACCGCCGCAAGAAGCTGCTTCTGGCTGACATGGATTCCACCATGATCGATCAGGAATGCATCGACGAACTCGCCGATTTCGCCGGCCTCAAGCCGCAGGTTGCCGCCATCACCGAGCGCGCGATGCGCGGCGAGATGCAGTTTGAACTCGCACTGCGCGAGCGCGTGGCGTTGTTGAAAGGACTTCCCGTTACCGTCATCGACGAAGTGCTGGCAGAACACATCACGCCGACGCCAGGCGGCCGCGAACTGGTGATGACCATGCGTGCCAACGGCGCCTACACCTGCCTGATCTCCGGCGGCTTCACGCTGTTCACCAACGCGGTGGCCGCCATGATCGGCTTTCAGGAAAATCGCGCCAACACGCTATTGTTCGAAAACGGAAAATTGTCAGGCACAGTCTCCGAACCGATCGTCGGTCGCGAGACAAAACTTGCGACGCTGATCGAACTGCGCAAGACCCTCGGTCTCGGCAATTCGGACACGCTCGCGGTCGGCGACGGCGCCAACGATCTCGACATGATTCGGCAAGCCGGCCTCGGCGTCGCCTATTGCGCTCAACCGGCGGTTGCCATGGCAGCGGCCGCGCGAATCGATCACGGCGACCTAACCGCTTTGTTGTATGCGCAAGGGTACCGGCGCGACGAGTTTGTGAGCGCATAGGTCGGACCAAATCGCCAAGCTTATTCTGGTGACCGGAATCCCGCGCGTTCAACGACGGTTCTCTTGCGTTGCTAGATTCCGGATCGCCGCTGGCGTCCTGAATAACGACAAATGGGAGGCTTATCTACTTCAAGCTCAGCGCCACGAACCGCAGTTCGCCGGCGCCGTTCGAGACCATCAGCAATACCGCCTTTTTGCCGTCCTTCTTCAACTGATCAATGCGCTTGCGAATATCGGAGGCGCTGCCGACGGCTTCCTGGGCCACCTCGACGATGACGTCGCCGGCGCTGAGCCGCTTCTCCGCTGCGTCGGAATCCGCTTCCACATCAGTGATGATGACGCCCTTGACGCTGTCCTTGATCTTGTAGCGTGTGCGCAGATCCTTGCTGAGCGCCGCGAGATCGAGGCCGAGTGCCTTCTGCGTTACGGGCTTGTCCTCGACATCGGGCTTGGTCTTGACCGAGGCGGGCGTGGCCTTGTCGCTGTCGTCGAGTCGCCCCAGCGTCACCTTCTTGGTCTGTTCCTTGCCCTTGCGGATGATCACGACGTTGACGGTTTTGCCGACGGCCGTGTCGGCCACCATGCGCGACAGATCTTTCGGCTCCTTGATGTCCTTCCCGTCGAAGGCGATGACGACATCGCCGGGCTCGAGGCCGGCGGGCTTGGCCGGGCCCTTGTCCTCGACACCGGCGATCAATGCGCCGCGCACCGGCTTGATATTGAGACTTTCGGCGATTTCGTCGGTGACCTGTTGAATGCGAACGCCGAGCCAGCCGCGCCGCAGTTCACCGAACTGCCGCAATTGATCGACAACGCCCGCGACCGTTTTCGACGGTACCGCGAAGCCGATTCCGATCGAGCCGCCCGACGGTGAGATGATCAGCGTGTTCACTCCCACGACTTCGCCCTCGAGGTTGAATAGCGGACCGCCGGAGTTGCCGCGGTTGATGGCGGCGTCGGTCTGGATGTAGCTGTCATAGGAGCCGTTATTGATGTCGCGGTTGCGCGCCGAGACGATGCCGGCCGTGACGGTGCCGCCGAGGCTGAACGGATTGCCGATGGCGACCACCCATTCGCCGAGCCGCAACTTGTCGGAATCGCCGAACTTAACGGCGGTCAGCGGATGCGGTGGCTTGAACTTCAGCACCGCAAGATCGGTTTTCTTGTCGACGCCGACGATCTCGGCCTTGATCTTGGTGCCGTCATTCAGGATGACGTTGATCTCATCGGAATCGGCGATGACGTGGTTGTTGGTGACGGCGAAGCCGGCCGGATCGATGATAAATCCGGAGCCGAGCGAGTTGGCCTTGTGCGGTTGCAGGCCGCCATCCTTGCCGCCGCGGTGGTTCTTGAAGAAATCGTCGAAGAACTCCTCGAACGGCGAGCCTGGCGGCAGCTGCGGGATCGCGCGACGGCTCTCACTGCCGCCATTCTTGGCTTCGACGGTCTGGGTCGTCGAGATATTGACCACCGAGTCGATCACCTTTTCCGCGACGTCTGCGATGCCATCCGGACCGCGAGCGAAGGCCGGCGCGGATATCAGGGCAGTCGCGGCACCCAGGCAGAGTGCTGCCAGCAGGAAATGCCGTCGAATGCTCAACGCGGAAATCGCTCCAGCCATGTCTCGAATCTCTCCTGAAGGAAGCAGCACGTCGGGCCACAGTGCGCCTGAACGCGGTGCCTGTGCAAGCGCCAGCGGGCGACATTCGGCGCCGCCATCAGCGGTTCCGATTACGGCGAAAAGCTGACGTCGCCGCTCACGATACGGTTGCCGAAGCAGGACTCTTCAGCCCGCTCTTTGCGTAGGCCCGATTCTAACATTCGCGTTCCGTTTCAGCGAACGTCGTTGCGAATGTCAAACCCGCTCCACTAGGGCCGGACCAGCCAGATCAGGATCAGCCCGGCTATTGCTGACCCAATGCCGGCAGTCCGCAAAACATTATCCGAGGTCGCCAGTGCGCTTTTCATGGCCCGGCGCATCCATTCCGGCGCCGCAGCGAACAGGATGCCTTCGATCATGAAAAGAATGCCGAGACCGATGAGGAAATCACCGAAGGCAATGGACTTCATCGGATGGTGTCTCCCCCGGCATCGCGATTTCGCGCGCGCGGTACCGGTCCGCATCATGCGACAAGCCTCATCCATCCTGATCGTGCCGGATCGCGGACCAGTCCACGTCGCCCCGCGCGAAGCTGTCTTCGCGTCCGGCGCGCGGACTCTCCGCGACCTGGGTGTTACGGCTTCGGCGCGGCGCCAGCAGCGGGCGGCCTGCCGCCGGGACTTCCGAAGAAGCGGAAGAAGTCGGAATCGGGCTTCAGCAGGAACCGGGTATCGCTGCCCTTCAGACTGTTCTTATAGGCGTCCATCGAACGGTAGAAAGCAAAGAACGCTGGGTCTTGATTATAGGCATTGGCAAACAGCCGGTTGCGCTCGCCGTCGCCCTGCCCGCGAACTTGCTCGGACGAGGAATTGGCCTCGGCGATGATCACGGTCGCCTCGCGGTCGGCCTTGGCCCGAATCTCCTGCGCCTTCTGGCCGCCCTGGGCGCGGAACTCAGCCGCTTCGCGTTGCCGCTCCGTCTGCATGCGCTGGTAGACCGCCTGGCTATTCTGCTCCGGCAGATCGGCTCGCCGAATCCGGACATCGACCACCGAAATGCCGTATCCGCCAGCCTCCTTGTCGAGTTGGTCGCGGATGCGAGCCATCAGTTGTTCGCGCTCGTCCCGCACGACCTGGATGAACGTCACCTCGCCAAGAACCCGGCGCAGCGATGCATTGAGCAGTGTCGTCAACTGGATGTTGGCAGCCTGAATAGAGCCGACGCTTTGATAGAACCGCAGCGCATCCTTGATGCGATAGCGCGCGAACGCATCGACGACGAGCCGTTTCTGATCCGACGCAATGACTTCCTGCGAAGGATTTTCAAGATCCAGAATTCGTTTGTCGACGTCAATCACGGAATCAACAAACGGCGCTTTGAAATGCAGTCCCGGCTCGGTGACGACGCGCACCGGTTCGCCTAGGCGCACCAGCAAGACTTGCTCGGTCTGGCTCACCGTGAACGTGGCGCTGTACCCAACCACCAGCACGGCCAGCAGAAGCATCAACGCGACAATTCCTGAAACTCCGGCTCTCATCGGGCGCTCCCATTCGGATTGGCAGGCTGATGCGCCGCCGCGGTCCCGCGCTTCGATGTCAGTTCGCTCAGCGGCAGGTAAGGCACGATACCCGAAGACGATGAACCCGGATCATACACGAGCTTGTCGGCGTCGCCGAGCACATGCTCCATGGTCTCCAGATAGATGCGCTCGCGCGTCACGTCAGGCGCCTGCTTGTAGGCCAGATAAACTTGCAGGAACCGCGAACTCTGGCCCTTGGCTTCGGCAATGGCCTGTTCCTTATAGCCCTCAGCATTCTGCAAAATCTGCGACGCCCGTCCGTGCGCATCGGGAATGACGCGGTTGGCATAGGTCTGGGCTTCGTTCTGCAGTCGCTCGAGGTCGGCGCGCGCCGCCTGCACGTCGCGGAATGAATCGATGACCTGAGACGGAGGATCGACCTTCTGCATTTGCACCTGCTGGACAGAAATGCCGGAGCCGTACTTGTCCAGCGTCTTCTGCATCAGATCCTGTACAGACAATTCAATATTGGTTCGCGCGCCCGTCAGAATCGGCTGAATATCGGAACGTCCGACCAACTCGCGCATCGCGCTTTCGGCCACGGCTTTGACGGTGCCTTCCGGATTCTGGATGTTGAAGAGGAAGTCGCCGACACCATCCGGCTTGATCCGCCATAACACGGTGAAATCGACGTCGACGATGTTTTCGTCGCCGGTCAGCATCAGGCTTTCCTCCGGCACGTCGCGCATGGTGCTGCCGTGCCGCGCCGGATCCTGCGTCAGCGTCATACCGATGCTAAGCGTCGAGACGCGCAGCGCCTTGGGCAGCAACACGGTCTCGATCGGATACGGCAGATGATAGTTCAGACCGGGTTGCACGGTCCGTACATGCTTGCCGAAGCGCAGCACCACCCCGAGTTCTTCCGACTGCACCCGGAAGAAACCGGAGATGCCCCAGAACGCCACCGCCGCGATCACGATCAGCGCGATGCCCATGCCGCTCAAGTGTCCGCCTGGCAACAGTTGCTTGAGACGATCCTGACCGCGGCGCAGAAGATCCTCAAGATCGGGCGGCCTCGGACCCGCTGGTTGCGGGCCAGAACCCCATGGCCCCTTCGGACCTGAGCCCCACGGGCCTCCGCCTTGATTCTTCCACGGCATCGACATCTCCTCCGCGCAGGTCCGGGTTTTTCAACCCCCCTCGCTCTGTCAGATCGGCTTTATAGGGGACGCTTACGGCCCTTACAACGCGGCTTGTTGGTCGCAAGGAGCTATATCCGAACCGATAAATGTCAATGCAATCCTCACGGAATGCGGTTAATGCGGCATCCGACGGCGATATGTCACATAAGAGTAATCGGCGGTATCGGTGGCGGTTGCCGTGTTTCGGCTTCGGGCGATTTCGTGCCAGATTGATGGATCGATCGCCGGAAAAAACGTGTCGCCAACGACCTTGGCGTGAACTTCCGTCATCTCGAGACGATCCGCCACAGGCATCGACGCGGCATAGATCTCCGCGCCGCCGATTACCGCGACCTCAGTGACCAAACGCCGCAACGCATCCCCTGATGCGACGGCGAGGGCGTCCGCGAGCGATCGGACCACCACGGCACCCGCGGCGAAAAAGTCCGGATCGCGTGTGATGACGATATTCGTTCGTTCCGGCAACGGCCGCCGCAACGAGACGAAGGTCTTGCGCCCCATCACCACCGGCTTGCCTATGGTCATGGCTTTGAAGCGCTGCTGATCGGCTTTCAACCGCCACGGGATGCCGTTGGCGGCGCCAATGACGCCGTTCTCAGCCACAGCGACAATCAAAACGACTTCCGGATGGACGAAGGCAGTCGCGGTCACACCGCGACCTCGGCCTTGATGTGCGGATGGGGATCGTAATTCTCGAGCTTGAAATCCTCGTAGCAGAACGCGAAGATATCGTTCACCGCAGGATTGATCGTCATCGTCGGCAACGGCCGTGTCGGCCGCGCAAGCTGAAGCCGCGCCTGATCCAGATGATTTGAATAGAGATGCGCATCGCCGAGGCTATGCACGAAATCGCCCGGCTTCAAGCCGGTCACCTGCGCAACCATCATCGTCAGCAGCGCATAGGACGCGATGTTGAAGGGCACGCCCAGGAACACATCCGCCGAGCGCTGATAAAGCTGGCAAGACAGCTTGCCGTTGGCGACATAGAACTGAAACAGGCAATGGCACGGCGGCAGCGCCATCTTGTCGACATCGGCGGGATTCCATGCACTGACGATCAGTCGCCGTGAATCCGGATTACGCTTGATCATGTCGACGACATTGGCGATCTGGTCGATGCTGCGTCCGTCCGGCGCGGGCCATGAGCGCCACTGCGAACCGTAGACCGGACCGAGATCGCCATTGGCGTCGGCCCACTCGTCCCAGATCGAGACGCCGTGCTCCTTGAGATACCTAATGTTGGTATCGCCCTTCAGAAACCAAAGCAGCTCATGCACGATCGACTTGAGCGGAAGCTTCTTGGTCGTCAGCATCGGAAATCCCGATGCGAGATTGAAGCGCATCTTATGCCCGAAGACGGACAGCGTTCCAGTGCCGGTGCGGTCATGCTTCTCCGCGCCGTCGCTGAGTATACGTTCGAGCAGGTCGTGATACTGATTCATGGCTTTGGCGCTTTTGAGCGGGTGAACTTAGCGCCCGGCCAGTCGGTCCGACACCGGCGATTCGAGCCCGCCTCCAATTATACCGGAAAAATGGACTTGCCAGCCAAGTCTCGCAAGAACCGGTTCGGCGCTCGTGACGTTACAGGACCCGATCCACTTTGACGCCGGGCCCCGCCGATCCCCGGACACGCCAAATGTGCCACCATGCACCCTTTTTTCCTCAACCTTTGCGAACTATATTGAGGGTACCGGTTCGCCGGCTATGGAAATAAACGGCCGTCGTAATAAACCATTCGGACCCGGGGGCAGTACCCGGCGCCTCCACCAGAGCCCGACCGAACCTTGGCAAATCCGGGTTCCGGCGGGGGCGAAACAGGATCGACGAGGGCGTAAAGGGCTCGCTTTTTCTCGGTATGGTTCCGCCGTTATCGGGCTATGCAATAGTTGCAAACGACAACTATGCTCCGGTTGCTCAGGCTGCGTAACGCAGTTTGAAAGACCATTCTGAAGTCCTTACGGGTTAAGCTCCGTCAGGCGGGGTTCGGAGGCACCTGGCAACAGAAGCCTCCACTTTTCGTGCATCGCTGTTCGCCAAGCGGTGCGGATAATTTCCATTTAACCGACGGACAACTGCTGACCTGAACAGGACGTCGGAGTAGCATCAGCATACGGTGCGAGTCGGGCTGCGGGCACTCGCGGCTACATTCGTACGCGACCCGGCAAAGGCGACGAGACCAACCGATGGCAACCGATCATATCCGTTACGATGTGCTTACGAGCGACGCGATGCGCGGCGTTCTGCGCCGGGTGCTGACGGACGCGGCCGAGCAAGGACTGCCGGGTGAGCATCACTTTTTCATCACCTTCCTGTCGAAGGCCGACGGGGTGAAGATATCGCCCCGCCTTCTGGCGCAGCATCCAGAAGAAATGACCATCATTCTCCAGCACCAGTTCTGGGATCTGACGGTGACCGAGGATCGCTTCGAGGTCGGCCTGTCGTTCGGCGGCGTTCCCGAGCGCCTTGTGGTTCCCTTTAGCGCCATCAAAAGCTTCGCCGATCCGTCGGCGCCGTTCGGTCTGCAGTTCGAGACGGCCGAGACCGAGACACCCGCGGCCAACCTGCCGGCAGCGCCTGAGCCATCAGCCCCCGCCGTTCCCGCCCCGCCTGCGCCGCCAGCCGCCGCTGAAACCAAGGATGAACCCAAACCCGGCGAAGGCGCCGAGGTTGTCAGGTTGGACCGCTTCCGCAAGAAGTAGTCCGTTGCTTTTGCCGAAGCGTCCCATCCCCAGGTACGCGGCTGGTTGCGCTTGCCGTCGCAGTATCGAGCCATAACGGACTGAATCCATGGTTTCGTCATCACGCAAAACAAGGACGCGCACGGAAACCGACAGCTTCGGCCCCATCGAAGTTCAAGCCGACCGCTACTGGGGAGCCCAGACCGAGCGCAGCCGGCAGAATTTCCGCATCGGGCACGATCG
>JBDTCP010000023.1:0-14978 GCA_039923555.1 Nitrobacter sp. | reverse complement strand
GGCACCCGGAAACCGATGTCGGTCTCGATCCGCGGCTTGATAGTGCCGACGAAGCTGCGGTTCGGGGTCTCCGCCTCGAAATGCACGGTGGCGGTCAATACCGGACGGGTCGGCTCGGCTTTCTCGGCAACCGATTCATTGCAGCCCCCCAGCGCCAGCGCCGGAAGGACGACCAGAGCAAGTGGTAAATATCTGTGAAACCAGAAGAAAGATGGATGAGACAGCATCGGGAAAATCCTTCAGGAGCCGATCTTTCATACTGTGGAATATCAATTGACGATTGTCAATATTCATCATAGATCATGAAATCGTGAAAAGTCGCCGAAGAGGTCCCGGACTTTCTCTCGACAAGGGAGTGCTCAGGGCAAAGGAGACGCATGATTGCGCGTCCGAGCGCCGCAAGTCAGGCGGCCCAACGCAAGTCAGTGCTCGGCGGGAAGGCAACCGCAATTGTATTCACGAACGATCATGCAAACGGAGAGTCTGTTCAGGAGCTGGCTGGCTGGCACCGAATGACAGTGATTCAGTCGTCGCATCACTTTGGATTCTATTGGATCGATCTTCGGCTTTTGCGGATCTTGTCGGCGCGCGACGTTGATAGAATTTTAATCAAACTGTTCAATGATACCGTGGGGTTGAACGATTCAGATTACCCGCATCGCGGGATTCTGTTGCGCCTGCGCGCACCAAGCAACGTTCATGATTCGAAGTTTTTTTGGAGGAGAGACTGGTCCCTGTCTCGACTCTAAGCTGTCGATCGTTTTGGGAATTTCACCTGCGTCGAAGGAATCTGAAAATGAAGGCGAAGATCAGCGTCACTCTGCCTGCAATTGTCTCTGCGCTCGTGTTGATAGGCGGCGTTTCCGCCGGCATATCGGCCTATCAGGCGTACGGACAGCGGCAGCAATCCGAAGCATTTCTCAAAGTAAACCACATCTCGCAATTGCTGTTACGAAGCGCAGGGCAATGGGCGGTCGAGCGCGGACTCACGAATGCGCCGCTGAAGTCGCCCGATGCGCTTCCTGCCGAGCTCCATAACAAGATCGTCCCCACGCGACAAACCGCCGATCGCGCATTCTCGGAGGCTGCTCAGCTGCTGCGCGAAATTCCGACCATGAAATCTGCAGAGACGCAGATTTCGGAGGCTGAAAGCACTTTCCAGGGGTTCGTCGGCTTTCGCACGAGACTCGACGAGAATCTTCCCAAACGGGGATCGGAACGGAACCCGGAGGTTGTCGAGGGCTTCTCTCCGGCGATCACCAAGCTGATCGAGGTTTCCGGCAACAAGCTGCGGCTTACAATGGAAACGCTGACACGTCCGCCTACCGCTGCTCTGACCCAATTGGTCAGCCTCCGTAATTTGACCGCGCAAATGGCCGAGAACGCCGGAAGGGAGCGTGCGTACGTCGGAGGAATGGTTGGCTCCCGCGCCAAAATCACCACGAGCGGCTTCCGGACCATCGCTCGTTTCCGCGGAAACGTCGAGTTGGCGTGGGAAACGATTTCACCACTCCGGATGCGCACCGACCTGCCGAAAAAAGTCGCGGATGCGATCTCGGGTGTCGAAAGGGATTATTTCCAGGTCTACGGCCAAACACGCGACAGCGTGCTCGCGGCAGCCGAGACGGGTGAGTACACGATCAGCGGCAACGACTACGTCACGCGGGCGACCACTGCGATCAATTCCATCCTCGGCCTGGCCGATGCTGTGGGTGAAGCGGCCGACCAGGAAGCTGTCAAAGAGGCGGCGACTAGCTCGTCCAACCTGCTCATCGCCGGATTGATATTGCTGGGCTGTATCGCTCTCGCGCTGGTCAGCTTCTGGATTGCGTTCTCGCGAATCCTGCGGCCGTTGGCTGCGTTGACGGGAGCGATGGGTGAACTCGCGAACGGCAACTTCGCTGTGGTCCTTCCGGGACTCGAGCGCCAAGACGAGATGGGCGACATGGCACGGGCGGTCGAGACCTTCAAAGTCAAGGCCGAGGACAAGGCGCGCGAGGAAGCCGAAGCCAAGATGCAGCAGGATCAAATCGCTGCCCAGCAGCGCAAGGCGGACATGCACAAGCTTGCCGACACTTTCGAGGCGGCAGTTGGCGAGGTGATCCAAACGGTATCCTCGGCAGCGACCCAACTCGAAGGTTCGGCGACCGCATTGACCCGGACCGCAGAGCAGACCCACCAGCTTTCATCCGCTGTGGCCGCGGCGTCCGAAGAGGCAACAGTCAACGTTCAGTCTGTGGCCTCGGCCAGTGAGCAGATGGCCGCGTCCGTCAATGAAATCAGCAGGCAAGTCCAGGAAGCGTCGAGGATCGCGAGCGAGGCAGCGCAAAAGGCCCATAACGCCGACCAGCGGATCAATTCACTGTCGCAGGCATCCTCGAAGATCGGTGATGTGGTTGAACTCATCAACACAATTGCCAGCCAGACGAACCTGTTGGCGCTCAATGCAACGATCGAGGCGGCTCGCGCAGGCGAGGCCGGCCGCGGCTTCGCCGTCGTGGCGTCCGAGGTGAAGGCGTTGGCCGAGCAGACCGCCAAGGCGACTGCTGAAATCGGCCAGCAGATCGCAAGCATCCAGTCGGCGACGGATGACTCGGTCGTTAACGTGAAAGAAATCGGAATTGTCATCGGCAGGATCGCGGAAATTTCCGCGACGATCGCCTCGGCAGTCGAAGAGCAAGCGTCCGCAACTCAGGAAATATCCCGCAACGTCCAGCAGGCCGCGGCCGGAACCTCGGAGGTTTCTTCCAATATTATCGAGGTCAGCAATGGAGCTTCCGAAACAGGCAGTGCCTCTACACAGGCACTGGCAGCGGCAAAGTCCCTGTCCGGCAATACTGATCGCCTCAAGCTGGAGGTCGAAAACTTCCTCGCAACGGTGAGAGCCGCCTAAAAGATAAGTCGACCGATCAAGGCGAGGAGCTTAGCCCCTCGCCTTGAAAAGAACGACAGCGACGAAGCGATCCAGTTTTGATTTGGGGCCTTGGATTGCTTCGCTTCGCAATAACGATTCAATTTAGTCTCATCGCGCTTTAGAGTTAAATCCATCATGAGCGGATCGCTCCCGGCGATCCGCTCATTGCTTTTGCGGGATCTTAATCTTGAACCGGGTCATTGGATCATACTCTTGGTTTCTTGGTTGCCTTGTTGCGACGGGAACCCATCGGCGCCCTGAACGTTGTCTATCGGAAGTTCAACGCAGAAGGAGTGCGACTTATGGGTTCGACCACCGACAAGATCAAAGGAACCGCGAACGAAGTGATCGGCAAAGCCAAACAGGGCGTCGGCGAGGCCGTCGGGTCCGACAAGCTGCAGGGCGAAGGCGCAATCCAGGAAGTGAAGGGCAAAGGCCAGCAGGCGCTTGGCGATGCCAAGGAAGCAACCAAGGACGCTGTCGACAAGGCAGCCGCCGCGGCCAACAAGAACCTTTGATTCTTACGTGGCATGTTGACGTGAATGGACCGGCCCTGCGGGGCCGGTCTTTTTATGCGGACGCCGCCTAGCAGCTCACCACGACCAGCGAGCAATTCGCAGAACAGGGTGACAGATGTCGCAGCCACCTGTGGGTTTCGCGACGCGACACGACCTGATAAACCCTTGCCATGCTCAAAGTTGCCGCTCTGTATCAATTTGCATCGCTGCCGGATTTTCGCGAGCTGCGCGAACCGCTGCGCGCGCTTTGCGTCGGGCTTGCGATCAAGGGCACGATCCTGCTCGCCGAGGAGGGCATCAACGGCACCGTCGCCGGCACGGCGGAGGCGATCGACGCACTGATCGCCGAGTTGCAAACCGGCCCGCTGTTCGGCGGCCGGCTCGATCATTTGGAGCTGAAGTTCTCGATTGCGTCGGCGATGCCGTTCACGCGGCTGAAGGTCCGGCTCAAGAAGGAGATCGTGACGCTCGGTGACCCGGCTGCCGATCCAACCCGCGCGGTCGGCATCTATGTCGAACCGAAGCACTGGAACGACCTGATCGCCGCGCCCGACACGCTTCTCGTCGATGCCCGCAATGCTTTCGAGGTGGCGATGGGTACCTTCGAGGGCGCGGTCGATCCGCACCTCGCGCGTTTTGGCGAGTTCAAGGCTTTCGTCGCGCAAAAACTCGATCCGGACAAGCATCGCAGAATTGCAATGTTCTGCACCGGCGGCATTCGCTGCGAAAAGGCGAGCTCCTATCTGCTGTCACTTGGCTTCAAGGAAGTCTATCAGCTCAAGGGCGGTATCCTGAAATATCTCGAAGGCATTCCCCAGAGCGAAAGCCGCTGGCAGGGGGAATGTTTTGTGTTCGATGACCGAATCGCGCTCGGTCATGGGCTGACGGAATCCCGGCGCGCGGCCCTTACGGACAGAGCCCCCAGCAATGACTGATACAACTTTCGCGGATCGCCTCGAGGCAGTGGAGTTGCGCCTGACCTATCAGGACGAGACCATCGAGACCCTGAACCAAACCGTCACCGCGCAGTGGAAGCAGATCGATGCGCTGACGCGGCAGGTTGCCGAGCTCAACGACCGCATGCGGGAGTCCGAAGCCAACCGGCCCGGCCCCGCCAATGAGCCACCGCCGCATTATTGAAGACGGTATCACCCGCCTGCTCTTCACCGCCATTTCTTGCACCGCCGTTGATTGACAATCGTTATCGGCCTATCAGAAGCGTCGCGCGATGCACGGTCGTTGCGCACGTCATCGCTACGCCGCCAAAAACGCATCGCCGGAGAGGATCTCATGACCGCGGAAGTCTCGATTGGGGACGGAGAGGCCGCCCGGCTGACGCCGCATCCGCTGCGGACCGCGATCCTGGGCGAGCTGCATGCACGGCCATTCACGGCGCTGAGCGTTCCCGCTCGGATCCTGCATTTCGCGTTCGATACGGCTGGAGATCGTGCGCAGGCCGACCGCGACAATCTCGCGGCGTTCTGTTCGGCGCGCGGCCTGCCCGCACCGTCGCTCACCGAAAGGCACTATCGCGTCGCGTTCGGCACCACGGTGCTGCGATGGGAGCAGCATTCCGAATTCACCACCTATACCTGGGAGATGCCCTCCCCGGCCGATGTCATCCCGTTTCACCCGGCGGCCGCGGCGCTGGCCGCCCCGATGCAGCTCGTGCCGCAACCCGGGCCGCTGCTCGTCGCCATCGACATGCATGTGTTGCCCGACGGAGCCGCCACCCGGCCGCCGGAGCGGCTGTTCGATCGGAATAGCCTTGCGCTCGCCGAAAACAATGACGGTGCGGCGATCTACGCCACGGACTTCCAGCTTGACCCAGCCGGCTTCGTGCGAATTCTCGTTGTCGACCGTAACCTCAATCCGGATCGCGCCGGCGCGCTGGCGCAACGGGTGATCGAGATCGAGACCTATCGCACGCTCGCCTTGCTCGGCCTGCCGGAAGCACAGCGGCTCGCGCCTTCGATCAATGCCGTCGAGCAGCGGCTCGCCGAAGTGACCGAGAAGATGCGCAAGGCCGGCAATCTCGCCGACAACCGTCACCTGCTCGACGAACTGACAGCGCTGGCCGCCGAGGTCGAAGCCGGCGCGGCGGCGAGCGTATTCCGCTTTGGCGCCAGCCGCGCCTATTACGAAATCGTGCAACAGCGGCTGGCGACCATCGGCGAGCGCAAAGTGGCGGGGCTGCCGACGTGGAGTTCGTTCCTGGCACGGCGCATGGCGCCGGCGATGCGAACCTGTGTGACCACCGAGGCGCGTCAGGAAAACCTGTCGTTCAAGCTATCGCGCGCAGCGAACCTGCTGCGCACGCGGGTCGACGTCGAACTCGAACAGCAGAATCAGGAACTGCTGAAATCGATGAATGCCCGCACGCGAATGCAACTCCGGTTGCAGACTACCGTCGAGGGGCTGTCGGTTGCGGCCATCACCTACTATGTGGTGAGCCTGTTCGGCTATGTCGCGAAGGCGCTCCACGAGTCGACGATAATTGCCATCGAGCCGGGTTATCTGACCGCCGCCTTCATTCCGGTGGCGGCGCTGGCGATCTGGACGATCGTGCGCCGCATTCGCCACAAGCACATCCGTAGCGAAGACTGACGCTTTTGAAAGCGCCGGGACCATCCGACCCTTTCAAGTCCGCAATTCGCTCTACGCCGCCTTGCTGTCGAGCAAGCCCGTCAGGCGTTGACGAATGATATGCTCGGCATCGGCCATGATGCGGTCGATCAGGTCCTTGCAGCTCGGCACGTCGTGGATCAGGCCCACCGTCATGCCACAGCTCCAGGCGCCGGCATCCATGTCGCCGTCGATCATCACCTTGGGATAAACGCCGGCGACTTCTTCAATGATGTCCTCGATCTTGAGCGAATTGCCCTTCTCGCGCTCGATCTCCATCAACTTCTCGACCTTGCGATTGTTGAGCACGCGCTCGGTGTTGCGCAGTGCGCGCATGATCAGCCGGGTGTCGAGTTCGGAGGCTGTAACCAGCGCCTTTTTCACGTTCTCATGCACCGGCGCCTCCTTCGTCGCGATGAAGCGTGTGCCCATGTTCATGCCGGCGGCGCCCATCGCCAGCGCTGCGACGAGACTGCGCGCATCCGCCATGCCGCCCGACGCCACGAACGGGATTTTCAGTTCGTCGGCTGCGCGCGGCAGCAAGATCATGTTCGGCATGTCGTCCTCGCCGGGATGACCGCCGCACTCGAAGCCATCGACGCTGACGGCGTCGCAACCGATCTGTTCCGCTTTCAGCGCGTGCCGCACCGAGGTGCATTTATGGATCACCTTGATGCCGGCGGCCTTGAGCGCAGGCATGTACTGCTCCGGGTTGCGGCCCGCCGTCTCGACGATCCCGATGCCGCCTTCCACGATCGCACGGATATATTCGGGATACGGCGGCGCGGTGAACGCGGGAAGAAACGTCAGGTTCACGCCGAACGGCTTGTCTGTCATGCCGCGGCAGCGCGCGATCTCCTTCGCCAGCAGGTCCGGCGTCTTCTGCGTCAGGCCGGTGATGATGCCGAGACCGCCCGCGTTCGAGACCGCGGAAGCCAGCTCCGCGAAGCCGACATAGTGCATGCCGCCCTGGATGATCGGATGCCGGATGCCGAACAATTCGGTGATGGCTGTGCGCACAAAAAACTCCCGGTTTGCTGGTGATGACAGAGGCGAACAGGCAGACTTCCATTCCACAATCAACTCGGCAAGCCGGATTCGCTGTCCTCTGAAGCCACGGAAACCATTGCGGAATCTGTTGTGTCGCCTTGAAATGGACGCACTTGACATACCGCTTCAGGTCAGTTTCACTTGTCGCGATTACGCCATTCTGTGGCTTGCCTGCACGATGAGGCAGCGAGCGCCACGGGGGCGCGGAGCAGCTTTTAAAATGCACCGGCTTTTACGCGCCGGAGTGCACCGGAAGCTGAATACCGCAAACAGATGCCACTGAACCGCGATCAAGAGTAACGATCAAGACATGGCTGATGCAGAAGAGGAAACGATGGAGGGGCGCCGTAAGCATGCTCCCCTACATCCCACCGAACACGCAGACACTGGCCTGAGCCAGATCGCGGTCGTGGCTTATGACGACGGTCTCGTCAGGGATGCTCTCATAGCTCAATGCGCAGCCGGTCTGGCCGCCTCAGGTTACCGGCTGGGTGGCATCGTCCAGTCAAACGCGCATCGGCAAGGTCAACGTCGATGCGATATGTACGTCAAGGACCTGTTGGGCGGGGACGAAATAAAAATCTCGCTGGAACGTGGCAACGAAGCTAGGGGTTGTCGCCTCGATCAGGACGCTTTCGCCCGTATCGACGCCTGGGTCGAACGTGCGGTGCTTGAACATGTCGATTTGCTGATCATCAACAAGTTTGGCAGGGAAGAAGCGCACGGCCGGGGACTGCGAGCGGTCGTTGCCGAGGCCCTGATTGCCGAAATCCCTCTGCTCATCGGTGTCTCCACGCAAAATCTTGGCGACTTCCTGGCATTCGCCGGGGATTCAGCCAAACGTCTAAAACCCAACATTGAGGCAATGACGGCGTGGTGCCGGAACGCGATTGAACGCGGCGCTCACGATCGATTCCAACCGCGACTGCCGTCGGTAGAAGCCTAAGGTTAGGTGCCCGGTCGGTGGATCGGCAAAAGTTTCTGGCTGGACGAACTGGAAAGGGTTAGTCTTGGTCCTGGTATCGCTCCTTCGGAGGAGAGGGAGATACTTACACGCTGCGTTGCCCTTCATGCCGTCACCGGCTTTCGCCCATAGCTTCAAAAGGGACGATCGAACGGCAAACGCCCCCCTTCTCCGGCACAAATAGATGAAGAGACGTGATGGATGATAAACAGATCCTCCAAAATGCAACGCGCAGCGCAGCTCAAGCGGGTATGATCGCGCTCGCGTTTCAGGACTTTACAGCCCAGCTTATCAAGCATGTCATCAGTGGGTATCTCCTTGATGAAGTTTCTCTTATGACTCTCCGGAATAACTGCATCCGCGATCTGAAAAACGCCTCGGTCGTCGGAATTTCCTTAGAGGAAGAGGCCGAAATCTTCAGGCAGGCTGTCGAAAACGCGGAAAAACTGCTTGATGGAGCAATAGCGAGAGGAACGCGATCTTAATGCTCTACGGCTGGGGCTCACGCAGCGCGCGGCGGGTCGGCCGTGACAGCAACCCGCACGCCCGCTTCCCGACATGTGTCCGGGCAGGAAATGGGTTTCCAGGTCGACCGAAAACCGGGAGATTGGGGAATGAAGAATGCTGTGAAATAGTGCTTGACTTGGAAAGCTCATACAAGTCTTGCTCGACACTCATTCGCCCGCACACTCGCGCTGTCACAGATTTGTGACATTCCAACCAGAGGCTTCAATCACTTCGTTATCTCCATGACAGCTCCGGCTTTGGGCTGGAACGGTTGTCGGTTTGGACTTGCACTAACTGGCAAGCGCCGCCTTTGTACGGCACACTCCAAGCGGTCACTCGCGCGGCCATCGTGGAGGGTTTTCACCAGACCGCCCATCAAGGCCCTCCGTGCCAGCGGTGCGGCCCCTTCGTGCGAACTAGCCGCGGACGACAATAAGTTATGTCGAAGCTGCCGGATTTATCCAATTCCATGACGATGCTATAAAATCAGTCGTTCAGTAGAGGTCCACGATGTCGCAATCGCGTCCGGTATCCGTTAGCAGCACCGCCGAGGAGATGCAGGCGGAGCGCAACTCGCTCGAAGACTTTGCCAGCGATCGCGCCCGCGACTTCGTGGGCAGGCAGGCCGTCATTACGCCTCTGGCGGACCTCTGTGTCTCCACCGCGATAGACGGCGCTCCTTGGGGCATCTGCGTGACCGGCGATCCCGGTTCGGGCAAGAGCGCGCTGTTCGGCGAACTTCTCCGCCGCATGAAGGACACCGACGCTTTCATTCTCGCGCACGCCGCCGGCGCCAGTCCGCGCGCATCATCGGTCGATGCGATGCTGCGGCGCTGGATCGAGGAACTCGGCAGCGCGCTCGACGTCGGCGATGTTAGCCTCGCCGAAAATACCGACCCGGAAATAATCGAAATGGCCTTCGGCTCGCTGCTTGGGCGGATGTCGTCACAGCGGCGCGTCGTTATCCTGATCGACGCCCTCGACCAGTTCAAAAAGACCGCACGCGGAAAGTTAATGACCTGGCTACCCCCGCTGTGGCCGACCAACGCGCGGCTTGTCGCAACAGCCATTGCCGGCGGCGCTTCCAAAGTACTGGCCGAGCGTCCAGGCGTAGAAGCGTTGCCGCTTCCGCCGCTGGACGCCACCGAGGCGCGCGGCATCATCGACGCCGTAGGCAATCGCTATAAGCGCAGGTTCGAGCCGCCGGTGATCGAGGCGCTGCTCGCGAAAAAACATGCGGGCGCGCCCGCCTCGGGCAACCCGCTGTGGCTGTCGCTCGCCGTCGAAGAACTCGACCTGCTCGACACCGACAAATTTGCCGACATGCAGCGCGAATATTTGGGCCATCCGGCGGAACGCCTCCAAAATTTCATGCTCGATACGGTCGGCCATATGCCGACGGATATTTTACTCCTCTATCGCGCAACGTTCGATCGCGCGGCTGAACTGCTTGGTACCCCCGCTACATCTGCGTTTATCGGCCTCATCGCCGCGAGCCGGGCAGGATGGCGTGAAAGCGATTTTCGTCAATTGCTGCCGCAAGTCAGCGGCGAGCCCTGGGACGAAGCGCGTTTCGCGGCGCTGCGTTGCCTGTTCCGCGGCCAGGTGCGTCAGCATGGCGATCTCGCGCAATGGGATTTCAACCACCCCCAGATGCGGACTGCCGCCCGCTCACGTCTCGCAGGGCTGCGTCTGTCGAACTCCCAACTTCATCTGTTAATCGCAGATCACCTTCTGACGCTGGCGCCGGACGATCGGCTACGCAAGACTGAAACTATGGTGCACCTGCTGGCGAGCAAGGACGATATTCGCACTGCGCGGTATTATGGCAATTCATCGTTGAGCGATGCAGAACTGCAAGGCGCCACGCGCGCGCTCGCCGATGTCGTTATTGCACCGCCGACCGGCACGCCGGCCAGTGCAGCGCGAGAGATATGTCGTTTGCTTGATAACCCCGATAGTTCTGTCTGCGCGCTCGTGGCGGAACGTTTCCTTTTCAACCTCGGCGACGCGGCCGAACAGCACATCCCTCCCGATGCCCGCTTGATCGTCTTGAACTCGATCGAAGGAGCCTTCGAGCGACTGCTTCGCAGCGATCCCGGCAATACCGGCTGGCAGCGCAATCTGTCGGTATCCCACGATCGTGTCGGCGACGTCCTGGTGGCGCAGGGCAAGCTGCCCGAGGCGCTGAAATCCTACCGCAACGGGCTGGCAATCAGAGAGCGGCTGGCGAGTGCCGCCCCCGACAACACCGACTGGCAGCGCGATCTGTCGCTGTCGCACGAGAAGATCGGTGACGTGCTGGCGGTGCAGGGCAAGCTGCCCGAAGCGCTGAAATCCTTCCGCGCCCAGCTCTCGATAGCCGAGCGGCTGGCGAAAGCCGACCCCGACAATGTGGACTTGAAGGGCGCCTTGTCGCTGTCGCACGAGAAGGTCGGCGACGCACTGATGGCGCAAGGCAATCTGCCCGAGGCGCTGGAATCCTTCCGCAACCAGCTCGAGATCAACGAGCAACTGGCGCGTGGCGCCGACACCGACGATACCGGCTGGCAGCGCGATCGGTCGATGTCCTACGATCGCGTCGGCGACGTGCTGATGGCGCAGGGCAAGCTGTCCGAGGCGCTGGAATCCTTCCGCGACGGGCTCAAGATCAGAGAACGGCTGGTGACCGCCCACCCGGACAATTCCGGCTGGCAACGCGGCCTTTCGCTGTCCCACGATCGTGTCGGGGACTCGCTGGTGGCGCAGGGCAACCTGCCGGACGCGCTGAAATCGTTCCGCGAGGGGCTCGCGATCGCCGAGCGGCTGTCGATGGGCAATCCCGACAACGCCGGCTGGCAGCGCGATCTGTCCGTGTCCCACGCCAAAATTGGCGACGTGCTGGTGGCGCAGGGCAGTCTACCCGAGGGGCTGAAAGCCTTCTATGACGGGCTGACGATCAGAGAGCGGCTGGCGAAAGCCGATCCCGACAACCTTGACTGGCAACGCGGTCTTTCGGTGTCCTACGATCGTCTCGGCGACGTGCTGATGGCGCAGGACAATTTGGCCGAGGCGTTGAAAGCTTTCCAAGATCAGTTCGCGATTGCGGAGCGGCTGGCGCGCGCCGAGCCCGGCAACGCCGGCTGGCAGCGCGATCTGTCGGTGTCCTACGAAAAGCTCGGCGACGCGCTGATGACGCAGGGCAATCTGCCCGACGCGCTGAAGTCCTTCCGCGACGGGCTGGCGATCAGAGAGCGGCTGGCGCGCGCCGATCCCGGCAATGCCGGCTGGCAGCGCAGTATGTCTGTGTCGTACGATTGTATCGGTGACGTCCTGGAGACGCAGGGCGATCTGGCCGAAGCGCTGAAATCCTTCCGCGAGGCGCTGGCGATCAGAGAGCGGCTGGCGCAGAGCGAGCCCGGCAACGCCGTCAGGCAGCGCGATTTGACGGTATCGTATGATCGTATCGGCGAGGTGCTGGAGTCGCAGGGCAATCTGGCCGAGGCCGTGAAATCCTTTCGCGAATCGCTCGCGATCAACGAGCGGCTGGCGCTCGCCGATCCCGGCAACGCCGACTTGCAGCGCAGCGTCGCCGTGAGTCAGGGGCACCTTGCGGACATGTACCGTCGATCCGACGATCGCGACAATGCGCTGGCTGCGCTGCGGCAGGGACAAGCCGCCATGTCGCGGGTGGTCATGCGTTCGCCGGAAAATGCCGGTTGGAAGAAGGATCTTGACTGGTTCAACGAGCAGATCGAAACCTTGACGGAATAATTGATCCGCTTATCCGGAAGAGAACCAGGAGATCGGCGCGACGCGCGGCTCAGGCGTTGACGAATCTGATCGGCGGCGCGCTTTACCGCAACGACCCACCGAATCGCTGTCTCCATCGGAGCTCTCAGCGAACCTAGTCGCGTGCAAAGACTCATGAGCAGAGGCTCGCATTCGGCGGCGGCCCTCCCGTTGCACGGTAACCATACTTCTGCTATGCGTTTGCAGGATATCGGCACCGTCGAAACGGCGGTGATCAGAAAAATCAAGTTCAGGGGGGAACACAATGGCTGATTATGCGAATGCTAACATTGTCCTCGAAACAGTGCCGCCCGCGGAGATGGGAGCTGCGATAGCAGCGGATGCCGCCAAGAAAGCCAAATTCGGTACCATCCATCTTCTCATTCGCGGCTTTCTATGTACGCCTTTTCTGGCCTACGGAGCCTGCGTGACTTTCGCGATGGTCGCCGCAGGCATACCGCTCGCTGTGGCCGGACTTGTCTTCCCGGCTGGCTACGTCACGCTGAGCTTCCTCGGCCTGGAGATGGCGACCGGCAGCTTCGCGACGATGCCTATCGGCCTGTACGCCGGGACGATCACGGGGGCCCAGTTGGTTCGCAACTGGACATGGACTATGGTCGGCAACCTGGGGGGAGGCATATTCTTCGGCTGGCTGCTGTGGTTCTCATTGACCAAGGGTGGGGCCATCGAGCCGGACGGCATGCTCAAAGTCATCGCCAAGACCGCCGAGGCCAAGGTGAGCTATGTCCATTACGGCATCATCGGCTGGTGCGCCGCCATTGGCAAGGGCGTGCTTTGTAACTGGCTGGTGAGCCTGGGGTCCGTCATGTCCAAAGCCACCCGCAGCACCGTGGGCCGGGTGGTGCTGATGTGGATCCCGATCGCGATGTTCTTTGCGCTGGGCTTCGAGCACACCGTGGTCAACATGTGGCTGTTCCCGACCGCCATCCTCTCCGGTGCCAACGTGAGCATCTACGAGTGGTGGGTGTGGAATCAGATCCCGGTCACCATCGGCAATATCTTTGGTGCGATGGTGCTGAACGGTACCCTGTGGTACTTCACCCATACTTTGCAGAGAGAGTAGTAGTTCGCGCCCATCGTTGAGATGCAGACGTTGTCTTCTCTGTGAATCTCTGACGGCGTCGAAAGCCCGCTCCACGAGCTTCTCGACGCCCACCTCCGATCAACGCCCTGTTCCTGATCTTCGGTCAGGACAGGGCGTCGCCATGTCGGCCCATCATTCCGGTCTTCGAGAGTATATCTCTAGATAATGGAGTCGGAATCGTTCTTCACCCGCCCCCGGAGAGAAGGCGACCGGCAGAGCGCAGTGGGGAAAGGCGGTCGATCGAGGAAGCGTTCGGTCTCCCCTCGCCTCAACCCTCTCCCGCTGAAACCGGATATGTCCGCTTCAAAATCATCAAGGTTCGGCGCGCGCCAAACTCGAGATTGGATGAAGCGGGAACGCTCATGTCGCTCGGCAAGCGCCGCCCGCTCGGCAGCCGTTGCATCAAAATTGAAAACGCTGGAGGCCGCGCCACATTGCCTTCGGCCTCACTCCGAAAGCGGAGAGCCTCACAGCAATAGCGCGCGTGCCGGTCTGTCTCCAGCAGGTTTTATTTTCGCTGCATCGAAGCGCGGGCGAGGACGTCCAACAAGCCTTCCGTGGCGTCCGCGTCTGCTTCCTTCAGCCTATCGGCCATTCCAAGGGCATGCCGCCAGCGGTTGACGCGCTCGCCGAGAGCCGTCAGCCGGTTCACCACGGGCTCTGCGCGATCGCGGTTCTGCTCGAGATAGGCACGGCCCTCGTCGGTGATCGTGTAAAGCCGCGGAGGATCTGGCGACGCGGTCAGATAGCCCTCTTCCGCAAGACCGGCCAGCATCGGATGGACGACATTGGGGCTTGGCAAGAACCAGTCGCCTGTCATCTTCTCGATCGTCTGGATAACCTCGTAGCCGTGACGGGGCGCCTCGACGATAAGCGTGAGCGCAACCAGACGCAGATCGCCTTCGGCCACACCCTTGGATGATGGAGCCGTCATTTTTGTTCTCCGTGAAGATATCTTTGCTGAAAGGAAACCCAGATTGCGATGTAACGCAAGAAATATTTCTCCGGACGGTCAGACCGTATGGCACGGATGGGAGGCGCATTCCATTGTTTCTTCTGCTCCACTCGACCGGGTCAGCGATTTGCTTGCGACCTTTTTTCACGGGCTGAAGCGCCAGCGGTAGCACGGGTGCGATGAGAGATCCCCCATAGGGAACTCATCGATCCATTGCGGGAACTCATCATGGTCCAGAAGTCTTGCTGCCGGTCGAGGGGATTCTTTGCCAGTCAGCGCAGAGCTTGAGCAGATGGGTGAGATTGTGACTTGTCGTTGCCTCGGAACGGTTGTGGGAGGAGGAAACTGCTCACTGTGTTGATCGGGTTACAGCCGAATCACGCCAACGTAGATCATCTTTACGAGGTATGGCTGCAAACAAGGTAACGGCAGTACACAGAGCTGGAGATTTCCAAGCTTCGCCTTCGAGCTATTCTCGAAAGAGGATAGCTCTTTCTTTGACCTCGATTGAGAGTGCCGTGAAAATGGCCAACCGCTGAGGCGGCATTTGCACTGCGCCGCCTTGGTCT
>JBDTCP010000022.1:0-4473 GCA_039923555.1 Nitrobacter sp. | reverse complement strand
CTATCGATTCTCGCGATCGTCGCGGTCGAGGTGCCCGTCGCAGTGGTCCTCAGCCATCGCATCGGCGTCGAAGGCATCTGGATCGCCTATCCAGCCGCATTCTGCACCATGATGGTGCTGCAAATCGCCTTCTATCGGCTGGTCTGGCGCAAACGCGAGATCAAGCGGCTGATCTGAGCGACGACGCATACGACCAATATAGTTGGGAATGGAAAACACATGACTCCCCATTCACCACCCACTCGTCAGTCTGCTGGCAGGGCATAACAAATACGGAGCAAATCAATGCGCATTCTCGTTGTGGGGGCCGGCGCGATTGGCGGCTATTTCGGCGGCAGGCTGCTCCAAGCCGGTCAGGATGTGACCTTTCTGGTGCGTCCGAAACGTGCCACTGAACTTGCGAGCGCCGGTCTCGTCATCAAGAGCCCGCTCGGCGATATCACGCTGACGAATCCGCCGACAGTGCAGGCCGATGCGCTGAAGGACACATTCGATGTCGTTCTGCTGAGCTGCAAGGCCTTCGATCTCGATAACGCGATCACGTCGTTTGCGCCCGCGGTTGGGCCGCGAACCGCGATAATCCCGATGCTCAACGGGATGCGGCATCTGGAGAAGCTCGACGCGAGATTCGGCCGCGAGCGGGTGCTCGGAGGCCTGTGTTCGATCGCGGTCACGCTCAACGAGAAGCGCGAGATCGTTCAGCTCGCGCCGATGCAGTCGCTCGGCTTCGGCGAACGCGACGGCGGGACCAGCGACCGGGTCAAGGCGATCGCTGACGTCTTCGCCAGCGGCAATTGCGGATCGCAGGCATCCGATGCCGTCATGCAGGACATGTGGGAGAAGTGGGTGTTTCTCGCAACACTCGCCGGCGCCACCAGCCTGATGCGTGCCGCCATCGGACAGATCGTCGCCGCGGCCGGCGGCCGCGAGTTCATCCTCAGCGCATGCGACGAAATCGTCGGAATCGCGAAGGCGGCCGGTCATGCGCCGCGCGAGGAGTTCCTGACTCGCACCACCGCGATGCTGACGACGGAGGGCTCGCCGCTGACCTCATCCATGTTCCGCGACATCAAGACTGGCGCGCGGATCGAGGCCGATCAGATCATCGGCGATCTCATTACCCGCGCCGAGGCCACGAAGCTGCCGGTGCCGAAGTTGCGCACGATCTATACGCATCTGAAGGCGTACGAGAACCAGCGGGGGTGATTGATGGCCCGCGCATAACGCTGGATATCGGCTAATTCCGCGTAATCAAGAACGGCTTCAGCCGCTCTGAGAACGAGCGTCCGCCCACTCCGCGCGCACGGCCTCGTCGCTTTCCGCATCCGCGCACTTAGCCGTAAGCGCGGCAAATTCCTCGCGCGCCATCAGTTGCGACAGCGCCCACACCGCCGCGCCGCGCGCCAGCGGCGATTCATCGCTCAACAGGCGTTGGGCTTCCGGCGCGAGCGTGACATCGCCAGAGTTGCCGATCGCGATCAGCACATTGCGGAGGAAGCGGTCGCGATGGATGCGCTTGACCGGAGACTTCGCGAACAGCGCGCGGAACGCGGCATCGTCGAGCCGCGCCAGTTCGGCGAGATCAGGCGCGCGCAATGCGTCGCGGGCGGCGAGTTTGATCTCGCGTCCCTCTTGCGCGAACTTGTTCCAGGGACACGCGGCGAGGCAATCGTCGCAGCCATAGATGCGGTTGCCGATGCTTTTGCGGAATTCGCGCGGGATCGGTCCCTTGTTCTCGATGGTGAGATAGGAGATGCAGCGCCGCGCGTCGAGCTTATAGGGCGCGGGAAACGCAGCGGTCGGGCAGATGTCGAGGCAGGCCCGGCACGAGCCGCAGTGATCGGTCTCGGCCGCATCGCGCGGGAGCTCGAGCGTGGTAAAGATAACGCCGAGAAACAGCCACGAGCCGAATTCGCGCGACACCAGATTGGTGTGCTTGCCCTGCCAGCCGAGGCCGGCGGCGCGGGCGAGCGGCTTTTCCATCACGGCGGCGGTATCGACGAACACCTTGACGTCGCCGCCCGCCGTTGCGTGCAGCCAACGCGCCAGTGTCTTCAGCCGCTTCTTGACGAGGTCGTGATAGTCATCGCCCTGCGCATAGACCGAGATCGCGCCGCGCGTCCGCTGCGCAAGGATTTTTAGCGGATTGTCGTCGGGGCCGTAGTTGACGCCGAGCATGATGACGCTGCGCACGTCGGGCCACAGCACGCGCGGATCGGCGCGGCGTTCGGGATTGGCCGCGAGCCAGTCCATGTCGCCATGCGCGCCGGCCTCGAGGAAAGCGTGGAAGTGTTTTCCGGCGTCACCGATCGCGTCGGGGCCGGTCACGCCGATCGTGTCAAAGCCGAGCGCGCGGGCTTGCGTGGCGAGGGCGTGCTTGAGATCGATGCTCATGCCGCAGCGACCAATCTCGCGGCCGTCATCATCCGCGAAGGCGGATGATCCAGTATTCCTCCGCCGATGTTGTGAATACTGGATGCCCGCCTGCGCGGGCATGACGATTGACCGAAACCGAAGGCCGCGATCCAATCCGAGCCCGACAGACACGCGCAGAGCCCGCTCGTTGCACTCGCGACCCCAGATGCGCAATTGCGCATCGCGAATGACAACAATGGTTTCAGAAATCCAGGTCCACATAGGTGCGCGAAGCCGGCACGCCCGCCAGCCACTCGCTCAGCAGCGGGCGAAACGAGGGCCGCGACTTGATTCGCGCGTACCACGCCTTTGCCGCATCGTCCTCGATCCATGGCACATCGCCCAGATAGTCGATCGCCGACAGGTGCGCGGCAGCGGCCAAATCAGCAAAGGTCAGCCGGTCGCCGGCCAGATAGTTCCGCGTCCGCGCCAGCCAGCCGATATAGGCCAGATGATAGCGCACATTCGCGGTGGCGGCGCGGATCACGTCCATCGCGGGCGAGCCGCCGCCGTTGTCCTCGCCCATGAAGCGCTTGTAGATGCGCTCGGTCACCAGCGGACCGGAGACTTCCTCAAAGAATTTCTCGTTGAACCACGCCATCAGGCGGCGCACCTCGATACGGTCTGGCGCCGAGGCTGGCAGCAGCCGTCGCTCGCCGATGCGCCCGCCATGGGTCTCGTCGAGATACTCCGCGATGATGCCGGCGCCGGGAACCGGGGGAACGCCTTCGGCAATGAGCACCGGGGTGGTTCCGGCCGGATTCAGCGCCAGAAACGCCTCGCGCCGCTCCCAGACGCGCTCTTCCACCGGCCGCACGTCGAGGCCGTGTTCGCCGATGACGAGGCGGATGAATCGGGATTGCGGACAAAACGGATGATGAAACAGCGTGAACATGCAGCCTTGATAGATTTGTGGTGCTTAAGAAAACGTCTCTAATGTGTTAACGCCGCGGTCGCACATCGCGGGCCAGCCTGGTGTGATGAAGTTTCGCGTCATTGTCTCGGCAAGTTGGTCCAGCGAACTTCTGAACCCAAACCACACCAGACTCATCTGAATCACTCGTGTCCCTTTGATTCCGAAGTTCGCAACAAAGTTGCTGCAAGGGCATGCGAACTTCCGAATCGGGACACTAGCGAAGCCGGCGATTCAGGCAACCGCTGAATAGGCGATTTTCGGCATTGCGGCCATGCTGCGAATAAGCGAGAAAGGCCCGCCGTTTGCCGTCGAACGCGATTCAGAGCGGGCCACCTCATGCTGTCCGATGCAATCAGAGCCGTCATTCTCGGGATCGTCGAGGGCGTCACCGAATTCCTGCCGGTGTCCTCGACCGGTCATCTTTTGCTGGCGGAGCGCTTCTTCGATCTCGGTGCGGGCAGTTTCTGGAACACGTTCACGGTGCTGATTCAGCTCGGCGCTATTCTTGCGATTGTCGTCATCTATTTTTCGAAACTGTGGCGGATCGCGCTCGGCGCGGTTTCCAACCCCGACGACCGGCGCTTCGTCATCGGCGTCCTCGTGGCCTTCCTGCCGGCCGTCATCGTCGGCCTGATTGCCGGAAAATACATCAAGGAGCTGCTGTTCAATCCGTGGGTGGTGTGCTTCTCGCTGATCGTCGGCGGCGCGGTGCTGATGTGGGTCGATCAGCTCGACCACAATCCGCGCGAACACGATGCCACCATGTTTCCGTTGCCGATGTATCTCTGGATCGGCATCGCGCAGTGTCTTGCGATGATCCCCGGCGTGTCGCGCTCCGGCGCCACCATCGTCTCGGCGATGCTGCTCGGCGCCGACAAGCGCGCCGCGGCGGAGTTTTCGTTCTTCCTGGCGATCCCGACCATGATCGGCGCCTTTGCCTATGATTTCTACAAGAACCGCGCCGACATGACGACCGACCATATCGGGATCGTCGCGATCGGATTCGCGGTGTCGTTCATCACGGCGATTATCGTGGTGAAGGCGTTTTTGAGTTACGTCACGCGCAACGGTTTTACGTTCTTCGCCTGGTGGCGGGTGATCGTCGGCACGCTCGGCCTGATCGCGCTCGCACTGGGGCGGTA